>JALYZK010000054.1 GCA_030945705.1 Vulcanimicrobiota bacterium
TCGCACTAGCAAAGAGCAATTCTCCGGCCGCAACGATGAGTTCCTTATTTGCAACGGCTATGTCGATGCCACGTTCGACCGCCGCAAAAATCGCGTCAAAAGCGGCCGCACCATCGGTTCCGGCTACGATGATATCCGCATCGCTCTCGAGAGCCAGCGCGGTAAGAGCGTCGTCCCCCGTGAAAATTTTTACCTTGGAATCGATTGCTTGGCGCAGCGCCGGGACGCCGGCTTCGTTTGTCAGAGCTACAAACTCAGCGGAGAACGCCTTCGCCTGTTCGGCGAGTTCGGCTGCGCGGTTATGCGCGGCCAGCCCGACCACCGCAAAACGGTCCCGATGAGCCGCGACGACATCTAAGGTCTGCGTGCCAATCGACCCGGTAGATCCAAAAATAGCGACGCGTTTCATTCTGTAAAAGGAAGCAAACCCGTCAAGAACAATGCCCCGTAGAAAGCGATGCCTCCAAAAAGGTACGAGTCGAATCGATCGAGCAGCCCGCCGTGACCCTGAATCACACTCCCCGCATCTTTAACGCGCGCGTCGCGCTTTAATGCTGACTCGACCAAATCGCCGGCCTGGGCCGCCAAACTGGTGATGGTCCCAATGACAGCCGCCTGCCACCATGTTACGTGTAACCATGACATGGTTCCTAAAGCAACCGCGACGAGAACCGCGACGAGTAAAGCCCCCATCGCGCCTTCAATGGTCTTTTTTGGGGAAACCAGGGTGAGCGGGGTGCGTCCGACGCTAGTCCCGATAAGCATCGCTGCAATGTCCGTAACCGCTATAATGACAATAACGTAGATCGTGTATGTGAAGCCGATCATGGGCAAGGTGCGAATTGCGATGAAATAGGAAAGCAGCTTGCCGATGTAGAGGACGCCCAGCAAAGTGTAACCCGTGCGTGCCAGGTAGCCGCTGTGCGATCCATACATGCCAAGTCCCAGAGTGCTCAAGACAATGGCGGCTAGCAGTTCGCCTTCATAGCGGTGCAGTAAACCAGCGACCGCGAGGACCATGTACGCTATGTAACCCATTAGCGCTACGGGTAATTCGAGCGGTTGCCCTTTTCGTTCACACAAACGTGAGAGTTCATGCAAACACCCGCCCCCAATAAGAAAAACTAAGACGAAAAATGCATATGGATTGTATACGCAACCAAGCCCCACGACCGCCAATACAATCCCGGCGACGACGCGGCGCATTTGAGTAGATTGTGGCACTTGGTGTGCCGGCGCAGAAGTCACAATCCGCCAAAACGGCGCTGCCGCTTCTGATAGTCAATAAGCGCGGATTTAAAGTCCTCCCGGGTGAAGTCCGGCCAATAGACTTCCGCCAGATATAGCTCGGTGTACGCTACTTGATACAGCAAGAAATTGGAAAGTCGGTGCTCGCCGCCAGGCCGAATCAATATGTCGGGATCAGGAAGATTCCCAGTATAGAGATATGAGGCGATGCAAGCGTCATGGATGTTTTCGAGTTTCAATTCACCGCTCGCAACGTCTTTCGCGAGCGCTCGAACGGCGTCACAAATTTCAGCGCGTGCGCTGTAGTTTACCGCAAGGTTGAGCAAAAGACCGTCGTTCGATGCAGTATTCTGCATCAAACGTTCAAGCGAATCGCGCGAAGCTGAGGGAAGTGCCCGATAATTGCCAAGAACGTTCACGCGGACATTGTTGCGTTGTAAGTCCGCTAGTTCATTCTGAGCAAAAAATATGCACAAATCCAGCAACAGTGAAATTTCAGTGGAATCGCGTCGCCAATTTTCGGTCGAAAAACCATAAACAGTAAGAATTGGAATATGAAAGTCGCGTGCCGCATGGGTTGTTTCTCGCAGCGCAATGATTCCCCGCCTGTGCCCTTCGATGGTTGGCAGCTTGTGCTCGCGGGCCCAACGTCTATTACCGTCCATGATGATGGCGACATGGCGGGGCATCTTCGCTGGGTCCAGCGGCTCTTCGCTCGTATGCAATGATGTTGCCATGCTCAGCTAACGAGCCGCTCATACGATTCGTAACCAGCGAGGATTTCCAAGTGCCCTCCCTGATCGCGCACTCGCAACACCCTGAGTTTTCCACAACCAATTGCAACGTACGGTGGACTCAAGAGCTCAACGACAAGATTACGATCCGATAGCATGCGACGCGCCTGGACTTCCATCATCATCACCAGATCTTCGCGGCCGCTCACTCGCTCACACCTCCATAATTTCTTTTTCTTTTGTACCAGCGAGCGTATCGATCTCTTTGACGTACCGATCCGTGAGTTTTTGCAAGTTATCTTGAGAGCGCTTACTCTCGTCTTCGGTGATTCCGTGGTCTCTTAACTGCATTTTGATATCGTCGTGAAACTTGTGGCGAACGTTTCGCACCGCAATTTTTCCTTCTTCAGCCTTTTTACGGATAACTTTCACAAGGTCTTTTCGACGTTCTTCGCTCAACGGCGGAACGATGAGCCTGATGTTTTGACCATCAATATTAGGGGTTAATCCAAGGTCGCTTTTTTCGATCGCCTTACGTATCTCGCCAACGGTCCCGCGATCCCAAGCGGATATTAAAAGTGTGCGCGCGTCCGGGGAGCTTACCCCGGCAACTTGCTTGAGCGGAACGGCTTGCCCGTACGCTTCAACGTGCAAGCGATCGAGCAGGGCCGGCGTTGCGCGACCGGTCCGAACGGAAGAAAAGTCGCCACGAGTAGCATCGACCGCTTTGGACATTTTGCTTTCGGCGTCTTTAAAAATCTGTTCGATCATGGGATCCCTCCGACGGTATGCGCCACGGACTGATTATCCTCGAAGACCCCGGCTCGTGTTTTCCCTACAAACGTCCCAATGTGCTCGCCCCATACGACGCGGCGAATGTTTCCTTTCACTCCCATGTCGAACACGATGATCGGAAGTCCGTTGTCCATGCAAAGAGTCAGCGCTGTATTGTCCATCACTTCCAAACCTCGTTGCAAGACTTCCAGGTACTCAACTTGCGTGAAGCGCTTCGCTGTCGGCTCCTTCTTCGGGTCAGCCGAATACACGCCATCGACTTTCGTCGCTTTTAATATCGCTTCTGCGTTTATCTCGACCGCCCGAAGCGCTGCGGTCGTATCGGTCGTAAAATATGGATTACCAGTACCTGCCGCGAAGATTACAACGCGTCCTTTCTCGAGATGCCGCACCGCGCGGCGCCGGATGTACGGCTCAGCGACTTGATGCATTTCAATGGCGGTTTGGACCCGCGACGGAATACCCATTTGTTCCAGCGAGTCCTGTAAGGCCAGGGCGTTGATAACTGTCGCTAACATGCCCATGTAATCTGCAGTGGAACGGTCCATGCCGCCCGCCTCGTGAACTTTCCCGCGCCAGATGTTGCCTCCGCCCACAACCACGGCAATTGAGACGCCGTCCTGTCGGACCTGTCCGATCTGCTCAGCCATCGCCTTAGTGGTCGTCACATCAACGCCGTTTTCGGTTCCTGAAAACGCTTCTCCGGAAAGTTTTAAGAGTACGCGCTGATACTTCGGTGAGCTACCCACGCCCGGTTAGTTAGCTTTCTCCAAGCGCAAATTTAGCAAAGCGGCGGACTTTGATGCGCTCACCAAGCACGCCGACCACACCACCGATCAGTTCGGTGATGGTGAGATTGTCGTCTTTGACAAATGGTTGGTCGAGCAAGCAGTGTTCCTCATACCACTTGTTGAGCTTTCCTTCGATTATTTTCTCCACCACTGCCTCGGGTTTGCCTGCGGGAACGCTGGCCGCGAACCCAGATTTTGTTTGTTCGACAACATGAACGGGCACGGAGTCCCGATCGATGTACGCTGGAGACATTGCAGCGATGTGCATCGCAAGATCACGCGCTAGCTCCGCAAACCTCGGATTTCGGGCGACAAAGTCCGTTTCGCTATTCACCTCCACCAGAACACCGATCTTTCCGCCTGCATGGATGTATGATGTTACAAGACCCTCATTAGCGACGCGATCGGACTTTTTCACGGCCTGGGCCTGCCCGCGCTGCAGCAATTGTTTTTCCGCTCTCTCGAAATCGCCGTCCGTTTCCAACAGCGCGTTGCGGCAGTCCATCATCGGCGCTTGCGTGCGTTCGCGCAGCTTTTTTACTTCCTCGGCCGTTGGTTTATAGGACGTCGCACTAGACACGGTGTTTCTCCAAATCGAACCGTTTTATACGGCGGTTTCTTGCAATTGGGCTTCTTCTTGAGCGTAGGTCTCGTCGTAGGCGGTTTCGTCTCCGGCACTTTCCGTCTCTGTCTTGCCTGCAATGATCGCGTCGGCGATTTTGGATACCATAAGCTTGACTGCGCGTATCGCGTCGTCGTTGCCCGGAATCAAATAGTCGATCTCGTCGGGATCGCAATTGGTATCGACGACGGCTATGATGGGAATCTTCAACTTGCGCGCTTCTAACACTGCGATACGCTCTTTCTTAGGGTCGACGACGAATAGAGCATCCGGCAGGCGGTGCATATCCTTGATCCCGCCGAGGAACCGTTCCAGTTTCGCGAGTTCATCTGAGAGCTTACTAACTTCTTTCTTGGGAAGCAGATCGAAGGTTCCTTGCTGCTTCATCCCTTCGAGTTCACGCAACCGTGCAATGCGCTTCTGAATCGTCGCAAAATTCGTTAACGTGCCGCCGAGCCAGCGCTGGTTGACGTAAAAGGTCCCGGCACGCTCCGCTTCCTCTTTAACAACGTCTTGAGCTTGCTTTTTCGTCCCTACGAAAAGTACGACCTTATTTTCGCGTGAGAGGGTTTTGAGTATCTCAAAGGTTTCGCGCATCTTTTTTACGGTTTGGGAAAGGTCGATAATATAGATGCCATTGCGCTCTTGAAAAATGTACGGCTTCATCTTGGGATTCCACCGCCGGGTCTGATGGCCAAAGTGGACGCCTGCCTCGAGAAGGGCCTTCATAGAAATGGTAGACACACGAACTCCTTCTGATCTCTTGGCCGCCCCATCTTGGTGCCGGGTTGTGAGACCATACCCACCCTCTTGCTGAGCGGTGAAATTGACAACCCACGGATTATAACATGCGAATGTTGGCAGGTCCACAACGCTTCGCGCAGCCCGGGTCACCGCGGAAAAGTGGCAGGCGGGCCGGCTGACGAACCCCTGTGCCGATGCGCATGCTCGTTACCGGCGGGCTCGGTTTTATCGGTTCCCACTTTATCCGGCTGGTCCTACGGACGCGACCAGAAGCTTCTATCATTAATCTCGATGCGATCACCTACGCGGGAAACCCCGCGAATCTGCGAGATGTTGCGTCCAATTCCCGTTACGCTTTTTTGCGCGGAAATATCTGCGATCCCGCGGCGGTGGCAGCAGCGCTGGGAGATGGCGTCGATGCCATAATCAACTTTGCGGCGGAAACGCATGTGGATCGCTCAATTCTCGAACCCGAAGCGTTCCTAAGGACGGACGTTATTGGGACTCACGTCTTGCTCGAAGCGGTCCGCGAGAAGAACGTCGGACGTTACTTGCAGGTTTCTACCGACGAGGTGTACGGTCACGTTTCTGCGGGCGAATCCTCGGAAGACGATAGGCTCGCGCCTCGCTCGCCCTATGCCGCCAGCAAAGCGGGCGGCGATCTGCAGGCGCTGGCGTACTACACGACCTACGGCACTCCGGTTCTGCTGACCCGCGGGTCCAATACCTATGGACCCTACCAATACCCCGAAAAACTCATTCCGCTGTTCGTCACAAATCTACTGGACGATAAGACCCTGCCCGTTTATGGCGATGGACATCAGATCCGCGACTGGCTGCACGTGGAGGACCATGTGCGCGGTATTCTCCACGTCCTCGAAAGCGGGCTGCCCGGGGAAATCTACAATATCGGGGGTGGTAACGCCCGCACGAATCTCGAGGTCACGCGTAGACTGCTGGCGTCGCTCGGTCGCTCTTTCGACCAACACGTCCGTTACGTGGCCGACCGGGAAGGGCACGATCGTCGCTACGCTGTTAATTCCTCGAAATTGCGCACCTTGGGATGGCGTCCTGCGGTGCCTTTTGGGGAAGGACTCGCTGGAACCGTCGACTGGTACCGTGAAAACGAATCCTGGTGGCGTCCACTTAAATCGGGCGAATTCGCAACGTATTATGAACGACAGTACGCTCACCGCCGGTAACACGCAAGAGACACTGTTGTGCAAATAAAGGGCATCATTCTCGCCGGTGGGCTGGGGAGTAGACTGCGGCCGCTTACGAAGGTGACGAATAAGCATCTCTTACCAGTGTACGACAAGCCGATGATCTATTATCCCTTGGAAACACTGTGCAAAGCCGGCATCACAGACATCATGGTGGTGACTGGAGGTAATTCTGCCGGCGAGTTCTTGCGCTTACTTGGAAACGGAAGAGAGTTTGGCCTCAAGGACATCTACTACACGTACCAGGAAGGCGAGGGCGGTATAGCAGATGCACTCAAGCTCACGGAACATTTCGCCGAAGGACAACGCATTTGCGTGATCTTAGGCGACAACATTCTGCAAGATGACATCTCACCGTATCTTGAAAAATTTAAAGAGCAAAGCACCGGTGCGCGTTTGCTGCTTAAAGAGGTTTCCGACCCACAGCGTTTCGGCGTTCCGGAATTCGAGGGCCAGCACATCGTTGGTATAGAAGAAAAGCCCGCGCGTCCGAAAAGCACATATGCGGTTACGGGAGTCTACATGTATGACCACCGCGTTTTTGATTTTGCGCGGCAGCTAACTCCGTCCGCTCGCGGAGAGTTGGAGATATCCGACGTAAACAACGCATATATAAAGGAGGGGGACTTGCACTACGATGTTCTAAGCGGATGGTGGTCGGATGCGGGGCAGTTTGAAAGCTTACATCGTGCTTCGACCTTAGTTGCCAGCCAACGAGATACGTTGCGCGCAACTTAAAGATTTTAAGCGCGAATACGCGACCTACACGACATACTGAGCTGCGTGCAGTTTTGCGTACGCGCCTCCGGCGGCGAGCAGTGACTCGTGAGTTCCGGTCTCCCTTACGCATCCAGCTTCGATGTATAAAATTTTTGACGCCCGTCTGATCGTCGCCAAACGATGTGCGATGATCAGCGTCGTGCGTCCCGGCAATAAGCGATCAAGGGCGTCTTCAATCAGGGCCTCAGAATGGCTGTCTAGCGCGCTGGTCGCTTCGTCCAAGATAAGGATTCGCGGGTCGCGCAGAATCGCCCGGGCGATAGCGATGCGCTGACGTTGCCCCCCCGAGAGGCGCACACCGCGCTCACCCACTTCAGTGTCGTAGCCTTGTGGGAATGCGTTTATGAACTCTTCGGCGTTGGCCTGGTGAGCTGCGGCGCGCACTTCTGGGTCGCTTGCATTAAGACGGCCGTACCGGATATTTTCGGTAATCGTTCCCCGAAACAATTGCGTCTCTTGAGGGACGATCGCAATGGCCGCCCGCAGTTCCGCACGTCGCAGACGACTCAATTCAACGCCGTCGAGCAAAATGCGTCCCGATTGCGGTTCATAGAAACGCGGAACTAAATTGATGATAGTGGTTTTTCCCGCGCCTGACGGCCCTACCAACGCCACGACCTCCCCGGCTTCAACTCGCGCGTCGAAATGCGAAAGAACCGGGGTCTCCTCGGAGCCATACGAAAACGTGACGTTCTCGAAAAACAGTTGTCCGGCAATGTTCGGTATCGTAGCGGCGTCCGCGCGGTCGGCAGATTCAACGGGAAGATCCAGAACCTCAAAGACGCGTCCCGCACCCACCAGCGCCTTTGAAATTTCGCCTACAAATGCTGCAAAACGGTTCATCGGATTGATTACGAGCACGATCAGCGTCCAGTATTGAATAACCAAGCCGCTATCGAGACGTCCAGATAAAACCTCTCGTGAGGAAAACCAAACAATGGCCAGAATTCCAATAAGCACAAGTTCGGAAACTATCAGCGGTTGTGTCTGGATAAACTGCGTTAGTTTCATATAGGTGCCGAAATAGTCGTTGTTGCGCTCGGTGAAGCGTTCGATCTCGTAGTTCTCACGTCCAAAGGCTTTAACAATGCGCTGCGCATGCAGCACTTCGGTCAGCGTTGAAGATAAGTTTGCGATGCGGTTTTGAGAGCGAACCGTGCCCGTGGTAATGAGACGATTAAAGACGGCGACCGCATACGAAATTATTGGTGCAATAACGAAGAGTGAAACGGTGAGCAGCCAATCAATTGCAACCATGCGCGCGAGTGCGCCCAAGAAGGTCACTACAACAACAAAGAGTTGCGGCACAGAAACGCTGACGGCGTCCGTCATCAGTTGTAAATCATAGGTGAATCGAGAAATCAATTCGCCAGGGCGCCACTTGTCAAACCCTCCCAGCGGTAGATGCAATGTGCGGGCGAAGAGTCTGACCCGCAAAGTGGCGATCAAATGCTGACCGCTCCAGGCCGTAAGATAGGTCTGACCGTAGGTTGCCAGTGCACCGGCGCTGAGGGTCAAGAACGCCAATCCCAAGACTTGGTACAGAACCGAAACATCGGGATGCGTCGCGGCCAGAACTGCGTTCTCAATCCGCCCAAAGGCCCAAGGCAAAGTCAACGGCGCAAGACCCGCAACGACGCCGAGCAGCAATGCGAGCGCGATGGGAGCGCGATACGGGCGCGCTTCGCCGCCGAGCCGGCGCAAGATGTCGCGACGAGTCATCGTAGCTTCGCTTGCCGCACGCATTGCTTGAAACCTCTACATCATCAGCGCGGTACGTGGACGTAGAAGCTTTAAACCGGAGGTTGTCCGTGGACTGTTTCTTTCACACCAACGTTCCATCCGTCGCCCGGTGCACCGATTGCACACGAACGATATGCGCTACCTGTAGGGATGACGCGGGAACCTGCCCCTCTTGTCGACTGGCTGCGAGAGTCGCGGCCGCTGCGGCGGCGCGGGGCGAGCTACGAGGTTCCGTATCGAGGACTGGTGGCCGGGCGGCGACCGTTGCCACGCTCGACGAACCCGTGGAGTCTCGCGCACTCGTAGCGTTGGGTTATCCGTTCTGGCCGCTCGCGTTACTTTCACTGTTGGATTCCACTCAATCAAGGTATCTGCGCCGTCAGGCGTACCAATCGTTACTCTTCAATTTCGGGATGTACGGTTTTTTGTACGCATTGATGATGATCGGCGTACTTCCCTTAATCGGGTGGAGCGCAGATGTGCTTTTGCCCTTTATCATTCCGATCACCGTGGTGGCTGATGTGGTTTACGGTTTAAAGGCGTGGCACAGAAAGGACGTACGCATTCCATTTGTCAGTGACTGGCTGGATCAACGTCTGCCTGCTTGACGTACCGGGTGTAGCGATCTAAGAACTCCCTCGCCGCCGCAGCGTGATCTACGATGGGCGGTGCGTAGTCGGTGGGCGCGAACAACGGAAGTTGTGACTGGTTGCTGCGGGCATGCCCGTCGCCCGGCAACCCTCTAACTTCTTCGAGCCACCTACGCACGTACTGACCTGCTGGGTCGAAGCGGAGCGCTTGCCGCTGCGGATTGTAAATGCGCGGATATGCAACCATATCCGCGCCGACGCCACCAATCCATTGCCAATTGCCCGTCGCAAGTGCTTCGTCGTCTTCCACCAGGTAGCGATCCCATTCTTCCCGTCCGATTTTCCAGTCCACCCCCAAATCAAAGCAGAGAAATGACGCGGCCACGGCACGCACGCCCGGATGCATCCATCCGGTCTGACGGAGTTGCCGTACGCCTGCATCAATGAGGTGAAATCCGGTACGTCCTTGTAGCCAGGCGCCAAGTTGAGGATGATCCGACGCAAATGTGAAATTGCGCATTTTCTCTTGTAAGGGCTGCGAATGCGTTTGGGGATGGTACCACCGCAGCTGCAGAAAAAAATCGCGGGTGGCGATCGAACGCAGGTACCTCTTCAACGATGCGCGCTCTTCGGCGAGCAAGAATGAATCGTGGCAGCGTTCAAGAGTGGCCCGCAGCACGGTACGTGCGGAAATGGTTCCGAACGAAAGATGCGTCGACAGCCGCGAGGTCCCCTCGGCCGAAGGAATGTTTGTAGCTATCGAATACTGCAACGCCCATCTGGTGAGGAACTGCTGCAGCTTAGCGTTGGCCTCTTGCGGCGTAGCCGACGGGTCGTTTTCCACTACTCCGAATTCGGGCGCAGCCGGCACCGGCTCACCCCAAGGTGCAGAAGTAGTAAAACGCAGCAGCAGGGGCGCTTCAAATAACGCCGGCTCGCAGGCCTTCCAGACCTCGAGGTATGGAGCTAGGGAGCGATACCCTTGCGCGCCTGCCGAGTGCGCGGCAGTTGTTTGAGTGGGAGGGATTGCCGGCGCGTCATGCACCATGACCGCCCGCAAACCGTCATCTTCCAATTCGCGAGCCATTTGTTGTTCCAAGACGCGACCTACGTCGTCATAACTTGCACTCCAAGCGACTGCGTGTGCACCGCTTTCTCGCGCAATCTGGCGAACCGTTGCCGGCAACTCGCCCCTTCTCACCACGAGGCGGGACCCGCGCTCGCGCAATAACGAATCCAGAGCTGACACGGCTCCGCAGAAAAAGGCGGCGCGCCGCGGAGAGGATTTGATGCGTCGCGTTAAGCGATCGTCAAGAACGAGCGCCGGAACGATAGTTCCGTGCTTGGATGCCTCGGCGAGTCCTGCATGATCATCCAGCCGTAAGTCACGGAAAAAGCGATAGACGATCGCCAATACGTGTTACAACGACTCGACGTACGCCGCGACGTCGCTTACATCTTTCTCGCTGAGTGGCGAAGGGTATAATTTTGGCATCGGCGGCTGCGGATTTTTGATCCATGAGATCACCGCAGGCATCTTCTTCTTTAATTTCTCATTTTTGAGCGCGGGTCCGACACCGCCGCCCGCACCGTTGGCGCCGTGACAGGAAACGCAGTTCGCAGCGTACACGGCTCTGCCACGGTCCACATCCGCCACCTGCGTGACCTTATTCGCTTTCGCATCAGTCGCTGATGTGCTCGTGGTTGAATTTGGCTTTGGTTTGGAACAAGCCGTTATCGTAAGACTGAGAAAGAGACCGGTTACCAAGATTAGTATGGAACGTTGCAGCATTCGCACCCCCACATTTGCCAACTAGCAAAAGAAGTTAACCGTATCCGTGTGGTTCTCCCTTTCGAAGAGGCGCTTTAGTCTTGGGTAGAACTCGGGGAAAACGTAAACGCGTCACGATACACGCCGGCAACCGGTTTTCCGTTCGAGACGGCAGGTTTGTAATGGACCCTCATCGCTGCGTCCTTAACCGCTTGATCCAACACCAGAAAACCAGATGATTTCACGATCACGAATTTTGTGGGATTGCCTTGATCATCGATCATCACTTCGTACGAAACGGTTCCCTCTGCGTGCTCCTCGTACGCAAGTTCGCTATACTTAGGATTGATTGCCGTGTCGCCGCCTTCGGGCGTCGCTTCACGCGTAATGTAGCTGGGTGAAAAGACAATTCGCTGCACACCTTGCGCGCGCGATTGGGTCGCAACCGTTTCTGCCGGAGGCGAACCTCCGCCCCGGCCAGGCGTTTGTACCGTGGAAACCGTCGATGCAACGCTTTGATGCGAAAGATCGTCAACGTAAGTGTCAACCCTCACCTGTGTTATAGAGGGGTCCTTGTGAGCAGTTCGCATGACTGCATGGCCGCGTCCCAGCGGTCGCGCCTGAAATGAAACCTTCTGCACTACGGAGGACGCACTAACCGGCCGTACGGTGCGCACCACGTGATGCACGACATTCTCGATTACCACTTTTGGCGCTGCCTTGCGCGCGGCTTTCGCATCTCTGGTGGAGCGACGCTCTAGAACGATCCGGTCGCCTTCATAAGAAATGGTAAGCGGATCCTGAAACGACGGCCGTATTTGCGCCAGTTGCGAGCCAACCAGCACATGCCCCAAAGCAGAAATACCTAGGCAGATTGTAAGAGCGCCGAGGCCATACCCGATGATGCGGCGTGGAGCTCCGCTCAACCGGCTTATCAGCGGACCGCGCACGTCGGGTTCCCAGACTTCACAGTCCCGCGCTTCGGCAACTCGGTCGCTAATGCGTTCGAGCTCGTGTTCACCTCCAAGGGATTGCAAACACCGAGGACACGCCGCCAGATGATCGCGATACTCTATGCGCTCTTCGACTGTCGCTTCTTGGAGAGCAATAGCTCCGGCTAGAATTTCCGCTCGTTCATGAAGGCGATTTTTCACGCTCGCTCCTGCATGACGACTCGCAGAGTTCTCACCGCACGGCACACCCGCTGACGAACTGCTTCGGGGCTCGTTCCCAACATGGCAGCTGCTTCAGCGGAACTGTAACCCGCGTAGCTGGTAAGCATGATCGCGCAAGCCTGGTCCGCCGGCAACCTTTGCATGGCTGCTTGCAGGTCGAGCGATGCAGCACTGCGTTCGTCAATGCGCAAGCCGCGCATTTCGTAGTCATACCCGAGCGTGGAGAACCTTATAACCTTTTTCCTCCTTAGATACGAGATTGCATTGTTCGTAGCTGTCTTGTAGAGCCAGCCGGGGGTGAGCGGACGGTCCGGATCAGAATACAACGTGCGGTATGCCGCCAGAAACACTTCTTGCGAGATATCAAGCGCAACATCCGGATCGCCTACCATGCGGCGCACGTACCGCGCAAGCTTGATCTGATGCTCTTTAACCAAGCTCTCAATTCGAGCATGCGCGACCGGCGCGCTGGCGGTGAGGTAGACCTGTTCCATTGACTTGCCCCCCCTTTGTCCCGTAACGCTACATGCCAACATCCTGTGACGGATCGATGGCTTTATCCGCCGATCTGGGAGAAAGCTCGCATAGCTGAAGCGGTTTTACCGAGCTCCAAATGATGGCGCTCCGGTTTGATGAGCATGCTGCCGCGCAGCATTTCGACGAGTCGCTCGCGGCAGGTTCCGTCCCGAAGAGCCGCGCGAAAATCCAGTTCATAGTCACCGAATAGGCACAATCTCAAGCGCCCATCCGCGCTTAAGCGAACGCGGTTACAACTTTCACAATAGTCGTGGGAAATCGGACTTATCACACCAACGGCGCCGGGCGAACCCGCAAAGCTATAGTAGTGCGCCGGACCGTTTCCGCTGGGCCCCGGAATTGGTAGAATGTCCTCGATCTCCCTTAACCGGCCCAAAATTTCATTAGCACTAACGTACATTTCATACTGCCGCGTCACGTTTTCGAGGACCGGCATCATTTCAATAAAACGGACGAAAATCGGTCGCGAGCGCGTCAGAGCCGCAAAGTCGGCAATCTCATCGTCGTTTTGCCCGCGCATGATCACGCAATTAAGCTTTACGGGCGCTAATCCGTACTCCAGGGCGGCCTCTACCCCATCCAATACTCGCTCCAAACCGTGCCGACGCGCAATGGCAAAGAATCGGTCTTCACGCAGCGTATCGAGGGAGACATTGACACGACGTAGCCCGGCGCCTGCGAGTTCGGCAATCTGCTCCCGCAGCAGCAGACCGTTGGTCGAAAGTGCAATGTCTTCGATACCGTCAATTGCATTCAAGCGTCGAATTAGCCACGGTAGGTCTCGCCTAACCAATGGCTCCCCACCTGTCAAGCGCACGCTGCGGACGCCGACCGTTGCGGCGGCTTCAACCAGCTTAACGATCTCCTCGTAGGTCAAAATTTGCGGGTTAGGAATCCACGGCAAACCGTTCGCGGGCATGCAATAGACACAACGTAAATTGCATTTATCAGTGACCGAAATGCGCAGATAGGTTATCTGCCGCCGGAATTGGTCGGCTAGCTGCTTCGTTAGGTCAATCGTTTGCCGCGCCATTAGTCCGATCTTCGGCAACGTGCCGCGTTACTACTGTTTGAAGACGCTATCGGAGATCTTAGGGTTCAATATGAAATTACTGAAGGAAGAATCAACGTCAGCCTTATAAGCCGGCAGCTCGACGTGCCCCGTCTGATGCGACGGCACATAGTTGCCGTGAATCTGCGTATATTGTTGATTGAGTTCCGCGTAACCGCCGTCATTATAATACCACGTCATTTGCAAGACTGTTGCAGTAAGCAGATCTACCTTCGCATCAATGTGATCGATACGGCCGTGCACCCGCGGCACGAGCTTGAACACCGCAGTTGCATCGCTATTGCTGGCCAGACTGACGAAATAAACCCTGTTCCAGCGTGAGGCACTCTCGATCCGCGGATAGACCTTATTGAATTGCTTGGCGAGCGCCGGTACGGTAGCGAAAATCAGCGCATCTTTATTCGGCTCTTTATGGTAGTATTTGCCGTCGAGACTCGGGCTGATGTAGGGGAATGTGCGCAGCGCAACATTCACGTGAACTCGCGCAGTGTACGCCCGCAGTTTCGGATTGAGGGCAGACATGCGTCGCATAATCTCCGCCGATGTTTGCCCGGTTGCGCCACAGGGAGTAAGCAACGCGCCGACCCCGCAGAGCAAAGCGGCCAACATTGCAGCAGCTCTCGTATTCTTCACACCTGTCTTAACGCCTTAGGGGGTGCGATGGTTTCCAGCGCAAAGGCGATCTCTTCCAAAACCGCCGCATCGGCTTCCCTGGTGCTTCGCGCCAACAAGCCTTGCCGCGCCGAAGGAGAAGCGATTCGCCCAAGTGCCCAAGCGGCATGCCCGCGCACCATCGGATGCGGATCACCCACGAGCGTGCCCAGCAGCGCAGGAACGCTTGCACGATCTAGTGCGTTACCGAGTGCTACCGCCGCATTACGCCGCAGCACCGCAGCACCGCGCCAGCCAACACCGGTCCGACGGTAAAGTTTCTTAAAGGCGCCGCTGCGCAATTGCAATAGTTCGTGTAACGGCGGCGTCGCTACTTGGCGTGAAACCGGGGAGAAGCGACTATCTGCATTTGGTGAATGGCGCACCGTCGGGGGACAAGCGAATTGACATAAGTCGCAGCCCCATATCCATGTGCCAACCAACGGGCGCAGCGCCCGTGGGATGCCGTCCGTGCGTTGCGTAAGGTCAGAAATGCATTTGGTGGCATCAATTGTATAGTCCCCGCGCAGGGCGCCGGTAGGACACACATCGACGCAACGCGAGCAGTTGCCGCACGTTTTGCGACTCGGGGCATCCACAGGCAACTCGAGCGTGGTGACAACCTCTCCGAGGAAGATGAATGAGCCGTGCCGGGGTACGATGAGATTGGTGTGTTTTCCGATCCATCCCAAACCGGCTGCTTGGGCAAATGCACGTTCCGCGATGGGTCTCGTGTCGCATGCGATGGCCGTAACGGCCTCGCCAGCGGCCTCGTCGATGGTGCGCGCGATCTCGCTGAGCATTGCGCGGATTTTATGATGATAATCAGAACCCCAGGCGTAATTCGAGACGCGACCTTCGAGGCGCCCAGATTGCGGCGTTTCTGTTGCGTATGGCACGGCTACACACAGCACGGTCTTCGCGTTCGGTAACAAAGTACTTGGGTTCGAGCTTCCGCAAGCATATGCGTCGCCATAACCCCACGTACTTAGATCTCCGCGTTCGAATGCTGCTCGCATGCGGGCTTCCGTGATCTTGTCTGTTTGCGCCGACGCTACCCGAGCGCTCACCGCTCCGAGTTCCTGGGCTCGCTTAACCGCGCGAGCTTTTAACTCAGAGAGTCGCGAGACGGCCATCGTATCGAACCGGGAAAGCGACGTCGAGCGCGGCGACGTCTTGCACGGATAATTCCCAGCCCACCGAGCCCGCGTTTTCCTCGACATGAACGAGTGTTGACGCTTTTGGGATAGCAAACGTGTTAGTCTCGCGCGTGAGAAAATCTAAGATGACCTGGCGCGGCGTTTTTCCATACGCCGTAGCCACTTCTTCAAGTTTTTTTCCTTGGGGGCTGTGTGCAGTTGGAAACTTTCCGCGTCCAAAAGGTGTGTATCCGACCACCGCCATATTTTGCTGGCGACAGTAGGGAATGACTTCTCGCTCGATCCCCCGTTCGTACATGTGATAAAGGACCTGATTGCAAGCCAACCGCTCGCGCGTTAGATAACTTTGGGCTTCGCGTAATCCCTTCACTTCAAAATTGCTGACGCCGATTGCCCGGGCCTTTCCGTCGCGGACTAATTGCTCTAATCCACGCATTGTTTCTTTCATTGAATGCTCGCTTGGCCAGTGCAGGAGATAGAGATCGAGATAATCGATTTTCAGGCGCCGCAAGGAGCGCTCGCACGCGCTCAGGACGCCACGGAAACTTGCATTTCCCGGCAACACCTTACTGGTTATAAACAACTGTTCGCGGGGTAGCCCGCAGATGGCGTCTGCGACGATTTCCTCGACCCGGCCGTTTCCATACATCTCGGCGGTGTCAATATGAACCATGCCCAGCTCCACGCCGCGGCGCAGCGCTCTTTTGCTCTCAAGTAAAGCCGCGCCGGATTCCGGGATATCCCAAGTGCCTTGTCCGATAACCGGCACGGCGCATCCCGTCGATCCGAAGATCCTCTCAATCACTGCGCTGCCGCGTCCCTTGCCGACAGTGTCGGAATGGCGCCATCAAGGGGCCACTCGATTCCTACACTTGGATCGTTCCAAGCCAGAATCCGATCGTGCTCCGGATCATAGAAGTCAGACTGCTTATACAGCACGAGTGCTTCATTGCTCAACGTCAGAAAACCGTGCGCGAAGCCCGCAGGAATATAGAGCTGCCGGTGATTCTGGGCGCTCAGCCGGCAACCAAACCACTCCTTGTAAAACGGCGAACTCGCACGCATGTCTACTACCACATCGTAGATCGTACCATGCAATGCTTGCACGAGCTTTGCGACACCTGGATTGTAATGCATGCCGCGCAGAACGTTCTTTTCAGAACGCGAAACGTTATCTTGTACGAAGTCGCTGGAAATGCCGATTTGTGCGTACTTCCTTTTTGAAAATACTTCCTTAAAATATCCGCGCTCATCGGCGTGCACCTGGGGAATAACTAATTTCACATCGCCAAACGCGGTTTCTTCAACCTGAAGCATGGGCGGCAGCCGTTCGCTAGAAGAAATTGAAGTCCTCATCGACCGCCGTGTATGCCAGCAGTCCACCGCGAAGGTGGAACAACTTCTTAAAACCGGCGTCGCGTAAGCGTTCGAATGCCCATTGGGACCTGGCGCCCAGCCGACAAGCAACAATATACGTCTGTGACGAATCCAGTTCATGCAAACGTGCCTCAAGCTGAGAGGCGGGAATCTGCACAGACCCTGGCATGGCGCCCAGCACCGCTTCGTGTGGTTCGCGCACATCAAGAACCGTTGCATTTCCAAGCGTGTCTAGCTCGCTCGGGTCGATCTGTACGATACGCGTTGCATCTTCGATAGCAACAATCGAAACATCGTGCAGCGTTGGACTCTGCCCGCATAGCCGGCAATCAGGATCTCTATCGATCGCTATCTCGCGAACGCGGGCGCTCAGCGCATCGACTATCAGCAACCTTCCCCGCAAGGGTGCGCCGATGTCCAAGACGAGTTTAAGCACTTCACTCGCCTGCAGAGCACCCACGATTCCCGCAAGCGCGCCCAAAACCCCACCCTCCGCACAGCTTGGAATGGCACCTGGTGGCGGCGGCTGGGGAAACAGACAGCGATAGCACGGTCCGCCCCGTCCAAAAATCGAAACTTGACCATCGAATCGGAAAATCGAGCCGTAAACGTCGGGTTTGTTTTCAAAGAAACACGCGTCGTTTATGAGGTATCGCGCGGTAAAGGAATCCGTACAATCAACAACTACATCGTAGCAACGCACGATTTCCCGTGCGTTGCTACCGTCGATCTGTTGCAAAATTGCATCAAACGAAACATATGGGTTTGCAGATTGCAGCCGCTCAACGGCAACCTCAACTTTGGGCCGGCCAACATCGTCCATCGTAAAGAGCGTTTGCCGCTGCAGGTTGGTCTCATCAACAACATCGTCGTCCATAACTCCAATACGCCCCACTCCGGCAGCGCAAAGATATGACAGAACAGGAGAACCCAACCCTCCGGCACCAATGCACAAGACGCGCGAATCGCTCAGCCGCCCCTGTCCCGCTA
>JALYZK010000096.1 GCA_030945705.1 Vulcanimicrobiota bacterium
CTGCATGGTTGTCCACGGTCGCGCAATAATGCCGCGCATCGCCATCAGAAATTTCCCTGATGAAATAAGGAACTGGATTGGAAGGCGTGGACCGCCGCGCGCTTGCCGTCAAGCGGGTCGCCAAAGCCAGCGCAGTCACCTCAAGCGTTATACGAACTAAAGAAATCCAACCCGCGGAGCGACGCACTTGGCGTCCGTTCGATAAAGGCTTACCGGTGTCCGGTTAAGCGAAGTTTTGCATTTGCAAAGTCAATATTGTTTTGTTCGCGGACATACGCCGTCGAGTCAGCCCCGCCCAACCGCTGGCGATCGACCGCCGCGTCCAGTTCTTCCCGAGCCTCGCCCACATTAACGTCCTCAAAGCGCAGAGCGCGGTCGACCAGCACGGTCACGCGGTCCGGGAACGCCTGCATGAAACCGTCTCCCGTGGCGAGTTCCAGCCTGCTGTTCTTATCACCATCAACAACATTGGCCCGCAGCACTCCCGGCTTAAGCGAGGTAAGAAAGGCTGCGTGCCTCGGAAGAATTCCTTCCTCACCTTCGGTTCCGACTGCAATAATGAGTTCAGCATCGCCTTGGAAAATTATCTGCGTCGGCGTGATGAGTTTAAACGGCACGGTGCTCACGCCGTGGCTCCGAGTTTTTCGGCGGCCTCTTTTACCTCGTCGATACCCCCTGCCATGTAGAACGCTTGCTCCGGCAAATTGTCGAGTTTGCCTTCAACCAATTCCTTAAAACTCGCGATCGTATCGGCAAGTTTAACGTACTTGCCTGGACGGCCCGTGAACTGTTCTGCAACGAAGAACGGTTGCGAAAACATCCGCTGCATCCGCCGCGCCCTTCCCACCACGACCTTGTCCTCGTCAGAAAGTTCTTCAACACCCAATATTGCAATAATGTCCTGCAAATCTTTATAGCGCTGAAGCGTCTCCTGAACTGCGGTTGCTACATCATAGTGTTCTTGTCCGATAACTTGTGGATCGAGAATTCGCGAACTCGAGTTGAGCGGATCGACCGCGGGGTAGATTCCTAATTCTGAAATGCTACGTGAAAGGGCCGTCGTCGCATCTAGATGCGCAAAAGTCGTGGCTACGGCCGGATCCGTATAGTCGTCGGCCGGTACGTACACGGCTTGTACGGAGGTAATCGATCCTTTGCGAGTCGAGGTGATCCGCTCTTCCAGCCGCCCCATCTCCGTTGCCAGGGTAGGTTGGTAACCGACGGCTGACGGCATGCGGCCCATCAGTGCCGACACTTCTGAACCCGCCTGCATAAAACGAAAAATGTTGTCGATGAAAAGCAGCACGTCGGCGCCAAGTTCGTCGCGGAAGTACTCCGCCATGGTCACGCCAGTTTGTCCGATGCGGAAACGCACCCCTGGTGGTTCATCCATTTGTCCGAAAACGAGCGTCGTCTGCGCGAGTACTCCGGACTCTTTCATCTCCAGCCACAAGTCGTTGCCTTCACGGGTGCGTTCACCGACGCCGGTAAACACCGAAAAACCTTTGTGAACTTGGGCGATGTTGCGGATAAGTTCTTGAATGAGGACCGTTTTGCCAACGCCAGCGCCACCGAAGAGCCCGACTTTTCCACCCCGCGCGTACGGCGCCATGAGATCAACGACTTTGATTCCGGTTTCGAAAACTTTTGTGGCCGGATCTTGCGCCTCAAAATTCGGCGGATCGCGGTGAATGGGCCAGTAAGCCGCGGCTTCCACCGGTTCGTCCGAATCGATCGCCTTCCCCAGAACGTTGAAAATTCGCCCGAGAGTCCCTTCACCTACGGGGACGGTGATGGGCGCGCCGGAGTTGACAACTGGTGCGCCACGCACTAGCCCGTCAGTGGATCCCATCGCGAGCGTGCGTACCTGATTGTTTCCAAGCTCGTCTTGGACCTCAAGCACCAAGTCGCGGGATAGCATGGCCGTGCCGCCCAGCTCCATGTCAGACACCGCGCCGCCGGCTACACTCCCATTTCGGTTAGTAGACGAATCAGAGCCAACATGCACGCTCAAGGCATCGTTGATGTTGGGCAGCGTCTCTGCGCTGAATTCTACATCCACGACGTTGCCGAGAACCTGGACAACCTTACCGGTAGCAGCCATGTCTAATTTCTTCTTCCTTGCTTAGTGATAGTTCTTTGCAGGTTCTTTTGGGCTTCGCAGAATGAGGCCCCCTGGTCGCTCATCTGGCTAACGCCTCCGCGCCGCCCACGATTTCCAAAATCTCCTTCGTGATCGCCGCCTGGCGTGCGTTGTTCATTTCAACAGTTAACTCATCGATCAACTTCTTCGCGTTATCCGTGGCGTTGTTCATCGCAACTAACTGCGCGGCATAAAACGCGGCATCCGTTTCGAGCATCGCCGAATACAACGTAAATTCAAGATACTTGGGCAGTAGGCGGGACAACACCGTTTCGGGCGACGGGGCAAATTCCACGGCTCCCTTCGCAACCTGTGACGCTTGGGAAGGCCGAGCATCTCCAGCGGTAATCGGCACGATCTTTGTAATTGCTGGTTTTTGAGACATCATAGAAATGAACTTTGAAGAAATAAGGACGATATCGCCGATTTTGCCCTCGACAAAATCCGCCGTGACCCGCGCGGCAGTTTCCCGCGCAACCTCAAGTTTAGGTTGGCTGCCGGAAAGCGCCCAGCTGGCCTGAGAATTCCCCATGCGTCGCGAAGCATTACGTCCTTTATTTCCGATCGTGTACCATGAGACGTTCGGGCTTTCACGCCGGTAAAGTTCCGCTTGACGGATGATATTTGCGTTAAAGGCTCCGGCCAAGCCTTTGTCCGCTGTCATCAAAATGACTCCGGAGGGCGCGCCCGCGGCTCCAGGCTTCATAAATACGTGATCCACGCTCGTTACGTTGTCCATCAAATCACTCAACATTTCGGCAAGCGCATCGGCATAGGGGCGCGCCTCCTTTTGCGCCGTCTCAGCACGCCGGATTTTCGCCGCGGCGACTTGTTTCATGGCCTTAGTAATTTGTTGAGTGTTGTTGAGCGACCGAATGCGGTCACGCAAGTCTCGTACGCTTGGCACTAAAAACTTTTATTGAATTCGGGAATGGCTGCATCCAATGTCTTGCTCGCCTCATCCGACAGCTGGCCGCTTGAGCGAATCGAGTCTGCGACTTGCGGGTACTTGTCGTGCATGAAGCCGGTAAAGGCTCCCGACCATTGCCCAATCCGCCCGGTCGAAATCTCTGATAAATAGCCGCGCGTGGCAGCATAGAGGAGGATGACTTGGTCTTCAACGGGCTGAGGTAAGTATTGCGGCTGCTTGAGCATCTCTGTGATTTTTTCACCGCGAGTCAACTGCGCTTGCGTGTTCTTGTCCAAATCGCTGGCTAGCTTTGCGAATGCGGCAAGTTCCCGATACTGCGCGAGATCGAGTTTGAGTGGCCCCGCCACGGTCCGCATGGCTTTTATTTGCGCAGAGCCGCCGACACGGCTGACCGAAAGACCCACATCGACGGCAGGGCGGATTCCTTGGAAAAACAGGCCCGTCTTCAAATATATTTGGCCATCAGTAATAGATATTAAATTCGTCGGAATGTACGCCGCAACATCGTCGGCTTGCGTTTCGATGATGGGCAAGGCGGTTAGTGAGCCACCCCCTTTTTCGTCGGACAGTTTGGCCGCGCGTTCGAGCAAGCGAGAGTGAAGGAAGAAGATGTCCCCCGGATAGGCCTCCCGGCCCGGTGGGCGGCGCAAGAGTAATGAGACCTCGCGATAGGCTCGCGCATGTTTGGAAAGATCATCGTAAATGATTAATACGTCTTTCCCGCTATACATTAATTCCTCGCCCATCGCACAACCGGCGTACGGCGCGATATATTGCAGCGCGGCAGGTTCGCTGGAACTGACGGTTACGATGGTTGTGTAGTCCATTGCACCTTTCTGCTCCAGAATTTGCGTTACCGATGCAATCGTCGATGTTTTCTGCCCGATTGCAACGTAGATGCAGAACACATCCTTGCCTTTTTGATTGATGATAGTGTCCAGTGCCACGGCAGTCTTGCCGGTCCCACGGTCGCCGATAATGAGCTCGCGCTGGCCTTTGCCGATGGGAATCAGTGCATCAATCGCGCGGATGCCTGTCTGCACAGGCTGTTTGACCGGCTGGCGTTCAATTACCGTCGGAGCGGTATTTTCGATAGTGCGATATTTACGCGTCGCTACCGGTCCTTTGCCGTCGACCGGCACTCCTAAAGGATTCACCACCCGACCCAGGAGTGCGGGGCCGACCGGAACTGAAACGATGCGGCCCGTGCGCCGCACTTGGTCACCCTCCTTGATATCTGTGTCGGTTCCCATGATCACCACACCGACGTTGTCCTCTTCGAGATTGAGCACAATGCCTTGCAAGCCATTGGGAAATTCTACCAATTCCGAAGCCTGGGCCGCTTCCAGCCCGTAAATGCGGGCTATGTTGTCACCCACCTCGATAACAGTGCCAATCTCGTCGTCCTGCAGATCGACCTTGAAGTTGGCGATTTGCTGTTTTAATATTCCAGCGATTTCGTCGGCATTAATCACTTGAAGAAGTGCTCCATTCCATATGCGCGCCCGCGGGCAAAAGGGTGGTTCCCAATTTTCGCGCGCTTAATATAGTGCTCGAGTCAAAGAAGACCGTGTCTTTCATCCGCATTTAGTTGTTCGCGAACAGGCTTCTGGAAAGTTCATCCAAGCGTCCGGCAACCGTGCCGTCGATCCGACGATCTGCCATCGTAATGCGCACCCCGCCGATCAAATGCGGATCGACGCAGGTAGTCACATCAAACTTTTTTCCGTACACGCGCTCCAAGCGCTCAACCATCGACTGCAGCTCGGGCGGGGAGAGAACATGGGCCGTAGTGACCGTCATCGGTTCGTTGCCACGAGCCGCGACTTCCAGTTTATCGTACTGCGCTACAATTTCTTCCAAGAGCGCTTCGCGCCGCTTGCGAATTAGTAACAGCAACGTGTGCAACGCTACCGCATGCGCTTTTCCGTTAAACGCAGCGACGATTACCTGTGACTTTTCCGGGCGGTCGATTACCGGGGCCAGGAAGAAACGCCTCGTGGTTTCGTCGGAGGCTATAGCATCGTGGATGGTATGAAGGTCCTTGCCGACTTGGTCGATCGCGTTCTGCTCCTGTGCTAAGCCAAATATGGCGACGGCATACCGGCGGGCAACTGTTTCATTTCCCATTAATGCCGCCGCGCTCTAACCTATCCAGAAACGTCCTCACCAGCAGGGCGTTTGTAGAGCGATCGACCTTAGCGTTCGCTTCGCGACGAGCAACGCCTAGAGCTAGGTCGATAAGTTCGGTGCGCAGCGCCTCGCGAGCTGTTAGACGGCTGCGCGCAAGTTCACCATGCGCGTTGCGTAATGCGCGCTCGCCTGCTTCCCGCGCTTCTTCCACGGCGCGACCCCGCTCCCGCAGGGCGTCCATGTTGGCACGCTCTCTAATTGAGGCTGCGTCGATTTCAGCGGCGGCGAGAACACTCCGCATCGAAACGATGTCGCTTTGAGCTTGATCTCGGCGTTTTTCTGCAACTCGTATTTCCTCGTTGCGCGTTTGCTGCGCTACAGCAATTGCTGGAACAAGAAACTTACGAAACATCCATACCAGTACAGCAGCAAACAAGATCGCCGAAATAACCTGACTCCACGTGGAAATGGCTTGGTAGTTCATCCGAGGACTTCTCGCGGAATGGCCCGTTGTAACATGAGATCTGCCAGCGCGAGTATGCTGCTGTGCTCGGCGCTGCGCGCCGCTTGCAACTCAGAGGCGACGGTTTTATGGGCCGACTCAACGCTTACCTGAGCTGCCTCCCCGTATTGTGCTGCCATTTGCGCCGTTTCGTCAGCAATCCCCGCGCGAGCTTTCGAAAGCGTGAGTTCGGCGTCCCTGCGCGCATTAGCGCGTTTTGCTTCTGCCTGGGTAGCAAGATTCTGTAGCTCTTGCACGCACCGATCGTAATCTGTCGTGAGGCTATTGATATACGCCCTGCGTTTCTCGATCGCACGGCCCACCGGTTGCAGAAACACCGCATTCAGTATCACGAAGAAGATTGCAAAATTGATGAGCTGCATCCAAAACGTCCCATCGATTGCAAGAAACACCTGTCTGTTTACCGCACCGTCAAAAGATGATTGATGACAGCCGGCACTTTGGCGACACCGTAAAAGATATAGAAGGCAATGCCCAGGCCGATGATTGGGAAGGCCTCCAAGACGCCGATACCGAGGAACATGAAGGTGATGATGTTCGGACGCGCTTCAGGTTGACGCGCGATCGCTTCAACAGCCTTGGAAGCCACGATACCGTCGCCAACCGCCGAACCTAACGCAACCGCCGAAATAATCAGCGCAAAACCGATGATAGTGGCGATGATCACTAAACTCTCAGGAGTCAAGAAGTTTTCCTTTCTAAAGCACTAATGTTCGTCGGCAACAGCCGCCGACATATATACGATGGCAAGTAATGTAAACACGAAGGCTTGGAGCGTACCAATGAAAAAATTGAAGAACTGAATAAAAAAGGGCAAGATCGCCGCACTAAGCGATAGGTTCAGCGGTCCGATATATACGTGGGACGTGATAATCGTAGCGACCACGAAAAGCAAAATTTCGCCCACGAAGATATTGAAGAACAACCGCAAGGCCAGTGTAACGGGCCGTGCAAACTCTTCGATGACGTTGATCGGAAATAACCACCAAAAAGGCTTGAACCAATGCTTGAAAAAGCCGATTCCGTGGCGTCGAATCGCAACAACGTAGATCATTGCGATGACCAGCAGGGCATACGCCGCCGTCGTGTTCAAGTCGGCGGTGGGCGAGCCGCCGAAGGGTAACCCGAGTTGCTTAAACGGTAAAAATCCCACCTGGTTGAGCAAAAAAATATACACAAACAGGCTGATAAAAAACGGCACGAACGGCTCACCGTTGGGCCCCAGCGTGCTGGTGGCCAAATCGGCCAGATAATTGATCAGGCCTTCGAAAACAGTCTGCCGCTTGGTGACGCGGGTGGATCGATAGCTAGCACCCACCCAAGCAAAAAGCGCTAGGGCGACGATCATGACCATCCAGGTCGTCAGCACCGTGTCCGCATGGACGCTGCCAATCAGCGGCAGGTGCCAGGTCGGGTGGTATCCGATCTCTTCGTGCAATTAAACGTCCCGTCGATACACGCGGGCTAGCGCCAGTGTGTACAGCAACAGTGGTAAAAAGAATCCGCCGAAATAAAACCCCATGGCCCACCAGGGAGCTCGCGAGAAAACAAAGACCGGCACGGCTCCAAACACCAGAACGCGCAGCAAGCTGCCGCAGATATATGTCCCCTTATTGCGCCTGCCATCAACCAGTCTTTCGTTGCCGTGCATTACCAGCAGCATGTTGAGGATGCCGCAGACTCCACCCAAGGCAAGCTCGAGACCGAGGATCGGTACCTTCACCGCCAGCGGGCAGGCAAGCAGCGCTACCAAAAAGACCGATCGCATCCCAATACCGCGCTTCAACGCGGCATATGTTGCGTGCACGGCCTTCATGTCGGCGGGGTCGTTATTTGGGCCGCTTTTTAGCGACACCTGCTCGAGCGGCGCCGGCCTCAAGAGCGCCAAGCGTGCGAGACCAGGCGGGCAACCGCGAAACCGCCCGCGAGCAAGCCCGCGCAAAGGCCGACCATTGCCCAGAGGGGATTGCCCGTCCGCGCGGCAGCAAAAATCCCAACCAGAAAACCGCCTAGAACGCTGCCTGAAAAGATCGCTCCAATGCCGATGAGTTGGGTATTGCTCACCTAAGCCTCGGATGTGAACGCAGGCGGATAGGGGCTCTGCCGCAAGCGGGCCAGCAGCCAACCGATAACGCGTGCGCCTGCTTGCCCGTCGCCGTAGGGATTGCTGGCTCGGGCCATGCGTTGATAGGCCGCCTGGTCCGTTAGCAGACGCTGGGCAGCTGCCACGATCGTTGCGCGATCGCTCCCCACGAGTTCCAGCGTTCCGGCGTCTCGGCCCTCGGGGCGTTCGGTTTCCGCGCGCATGACGAGCACCGGTTTGCCCAGGCACGGGGCCTCTTCTTGCAAACCACCGCTGTCGGTTAATATAAATGAGGATTTGCGGACCGCAAAGGCCATTTGCGCGTAGTTCATCGGTTCGGTCAATACCACGCCCGCAACGCCGTCAAGAATTTCATGCGCCAAAGGCCGTACGTGTGGCGAAGGATGAACCGGCCAGAGTATCTGCGGGCGCTGCGGAAGATCCACGATATCTTTGAATGCCAAACACATCTCGCGCATGAACGGATGGTTTTCGCGACGGTGCGCCGTGAGAAGAATCGTGTCACGGCACGGATCTAACCGCTCCCAACCGGGTGGAAAAGGCAAATCGTCGCGGCCAGCCGTTGCCAGAAAAGCATCGATGACGGTATTCCCGGTAACGAAGACATCTTCCGCAGGAACGCGTTCCTGCAGAAGATGCCGCCTCGCTAGAGCGGTGGGCGCGAAATGAAAGGAAGCCAGCACGCCGGTAAGGCGGCGATTCATCTCCTCTGGAAAGGGAGCGGACCGGTTGTACGTACGCAATCCCGCCTCCACATGTCCTACCGGAATCCCCGCGTAAAAAGCTCCAAGCGCCGCGGCGCTACTTGTCGTGGTGTCTCCGTGGACCAGCACGACGTCGGGCTGCGCATCCCTCAAAACCTTCTCGATGCCGTTCAAAACCCGGGTCGTTATCTGCGTAAGCGTTTGATCGCCCGTCATGATGTCTAGATCGTAGTCGGGCCTTACCTCAAAGAGCTCAAGCAGATCATCGAGCATCTCACGGTGTTGCGCGGTAACACAGACCAGCGGGACAACCCGCGAACCGGCGGCCTCCAAAGCGGCGACCACCGGTGCCATTTTTATCGTGTCCGGCCGCGTACCGAACACGGTCATGACACGCAGCGGGTTTATAAGCCAGCCAGCTTCGTGAAGCCGTGCAATCCACCCGACAGTATGACCGCAACAGCCCCCAGAATGAAACATACGGCATAAATCAAGAGCACCGCTTGCCGCACGTTTAGCCCGTACCGAAAGATGAGTTGATGATGAAAGTGGCCCCGGTCTGCTTCGGTTATACGCCGCCCCGTCCAAATGCGACGCAAAATTGCAGCGGCGGTATCCAGTATCGGTAAGGCAAGAACCAGCAGCGGCACGAGCAGGCTGATCGAAATCGCCACCTTGCTCACGCCTATAATGGAAACGGTCGCAAATACGTAGCCGATGAATAGCGAGCCGGCATCTCCCAAAAAGATGCGTGCCGGATTAAAGTTGTACGGTAGAAATCCCAATGCGCCGCCGGCCAGTGAGATGACCACTAATGCAACCACGGAATGGTGATGCAAAAGCGCGATGGCAAAAAGAAAAAGTCCGGAGATCGCCGTGACCCCCGCGAGCAAGCCGTCAAGTCCATCGATGAAGTTGATGGCGTTCATCATCCCCAAATACCAGACGAGCGTTAAGGGGATACCGACGTATGTTGGGATGTAGATGAGGTCACCGCTAAAGGGGTTGTTGATAAAGGGGATGATAAAACCGTAGAGCATCGATATGGACGCAACCAAAAATTGAGCAAGAAATTTGTTGCGGGGACGCATCGTCATTATGTCATCCCACAGACCCACCCCAAGAATCAGCGTCCCCCCAAAAAGCAATCCCAAGAGTTTGTGAATGTCTTCGATGTCGTGAAAAAATCCGGCCCGCTCTAAGGCGAAACCCAAAACGCTGAAAAGGGCGAATGAGAAACCGAGATATACGGCGATACCGCCGATACGCGGCGTTGGATTCTCGTGCACACGTCGCGCATCGGTGACATCCAACATACCAACGTGAGTCGCAAGCCTGCATATGAGGGGGGTCGCAAAGGCTCCAGTTGCGGCTGCGATCAACAGTGCAGCGGTATAAAGCCATAGGCCGCTCATTTGCTGACGCCTTCCAAATTTGCAAAGTGCATCAAGCCTACGCCGGCCTCAGACAGCAAATTGGCCGCTACGTGATCGGGATAAGGTTGCTCGTAGATGATCTTCAATAGGCCGGCACTGATCAGCAACTTCGAGCAGGCCAGGCATGGCTGATGCGTGCAATAGGCGATCGAGCCTGCTAAGCTGACGCCGTGCAGAGCGCCTTGAACGATTGCATTAGCTTCCGCATGCGTCGTGCGCACGCAATGTTCGTTGATGAGAATGCAACCAACTTCAGTGCAATGACCAATGTGACGGGGGGCACCGTTATACCCCGTCGTAAGAATGCGATGATCTCGCACGATGACACAACCAACGGATGCACGTGGACATGTGGCGCGAGTTGCAACCGTTCGGGCCACATCCATGAAGTATCCATCCCAACCCGGGCGCATGTCCGTGATAATTCGCGAAATGAACCTTACGGCCTGGGAGTGCGTGGGTACGCATGCTCGTTGCAGCGCGCGACGGACTGGGGTGCAATCGCTTCACGCGCTTTAAGGTACGTTGAAACGGTTGGTCAATTCGTGCACGCGGTCCCTCAGCGCGGCAATTTTGACTCGGGCTTCGATATCGCTAAGCCCCTCGCAGATGATC
>JALYZK010000107.1 GCA_030945705.1 Vulcanimicrobiota bacterium
CCAGCACGCGGTCGGCCATGCGGCTCCCAATCGCTACGGCGGCGATCAGGACAAGTGCCCCAAGCAAAAGTACAAGCGTCAAAAATCGTTTGGAAGGGTCAAGCATCGACGGCCACTTTTTTACGCATAGGATAAGTCAAACGCTCTATCCGGGCTGGCCGCTGTCGCGTCGCGGTTGTTCGAGGTTCCGATCAATTGGAGTTCCAACAGGGCTCCCGGCGCCAAGCGTGCACGCTTGGTGATGCCGCGAAACTCAATTGAAACATTGCGCGCACCATCCTGCAGATTACACAAAAATACGCGGACAGCATGGCTTTCTTCTTCAAAAGCAATGCAGCCGACTTCGACAGGTGAAGTAACGACCTCCGCGCTGACATCACGCCCGGCATAGATGCAACGGTACGGCTCCTCCGCCGACATCTCTGGCATATCTGCAAATATCATGTTGTGGCGCAGATCGATGACGTACGTGCAGCGGCGGCCGCCCCAATGCACTCGCGCGCCGGCCACCCATTCCCAATCCTTTGGGACTAAAGGCGAGAGATGTGGTCGCCCGCTGGTTCGATAACCATTGAGGCCGCCGACCGTTTCAGCAACGGCCCACAAATACTTTGCGCTGGTCCACGGGGAAAGATACATCCCACGATTGGTCAGCGAGCCGCCGTCAAACCATTCGGCAAATTGGCCTGGCACGGTGTTGCGAGGTGAACCAGCCTCCATCGTATCGTAAATCGCTTCGAGCCAGCCTGTTGCTGCATCAGTCGATCCATTGCGTGCTAGTGCGACGGCGAACCAAAGCGTGAGATCTGGCCAAACGCCACCCAGTAAGCCGAAACCGTGCGAGGGGAAATACCATGAGTCCGCTGTTGAAATGGTGCGCAAACCGACTGCCGTGGTAAAGTCTGCCTCGCTCAACCGCGCAAGGATCGCCCGGCGCTGCTCGGCGTTGGCTACATCGAATAACACCGGGAACACTTCGTCAGCAGTAAAATTATCCTGGAAGTTGGCAAACTGGTCATAATTCAGCACAAAGCCACCAGTATCGTCGTTGAAAAGATGCTGCATCATTTTTTCACGCAGCGTTTGGGCCTCACGCGAATACGTCGACCAGTGTTCGCTGTCTCCGACCACGGCCGCCAGCATCGCGGCCGCCTCTAGGGCGAACACTGCCTCCGCGTTTATCTCGGTCACTGCACCGTCTAGGGTGTAGTACGGGATAATGTTACGCCACGAGCTTATGCCGAACATATCGACGCCACTTGCACGACAAAAGATTAGCCCATTCCCGTCGCGCTGACTCAACAGATAATCGGCGATTTTCACAATCAGCGGAAAACACTTGCGCACCCATGTATCGTCCAAAGTTGCGTTATAATGATGCAACATCGCGATCAAGTGTAACGGCGTATCGTCGTTGATATTGAGGTCATACGACGTCTTGAAACCGCTTACTCCGCGAACGTACTCGACGACTTGACCGCTTTCTTCTACGCAATTGTTAAAGACTTCGATTGCGTCGCGGCTAAATTGAGGCAGAAAATAATCATAGCCGTGAACGAACCACGAAGTATCCCGTGAGACTAAGATGTCTGAAGGAGGAGAGTTGGTGGATCCCCATCCCTGCGGATATTCTTTAAGGACGCGCAACATATTGGACTTTGCCCAAACCACTCCCCGGCTTATTGATGGCGAAGGCGTCATGAAACGCGCGTCGGCAAGCGCTCCCGCAAAATAACGCTGCGTCTCGTGTAACGCTTTCCGATCACCCAGTAGCTGCTGTAGCACCGGCTTTGATCGGTCGGTTCCTTCCTTATGAAAAACAACGCCAAGCCGTAATGAATCGCGCGCGCCGGGCGCAACCGTCAAACGATATTCCAACGCCCCGAAGATGCGCCGGCTGACGCATTCTGCCAATCGCGGAGTTACCTCCTCTAGGTGCTCTTCTGGCCGCAACGAGCCTTGCGTCATGTGATGCAATAACACTTGTTCGCGCATTGCTAGCACTGCGGCATGCGGTTCGCGGGAAGCACCCCACCAGCGCTCGGCCCCAGTCTCTTCGTTTCTTGTGCGGATATAGTGTCCGTCGACGGTCGCGTGCACTTCACGCTCCGGTTCCCCGTAGAATCGTTGACCTACCAGCAATGCCCACGGAAAAACCGAAATCTCAATCGGATGCCGGCCCGGGTTTTGTACCGTAACGTCAACGATGAAACTGACGACACGCGCATGTTTCGGGCCGTGCGGCACGTAAAACGCCTCGGTGATGTGTAAACGGTCCGCCAGTGTGAATTCTGATATCTGCGCATATGGCAGGAACGTGAATTCTCGGGAGATCTGATGCGGGAAATACGTCTGCTTCGCATCGCGCAACCGATAGGCAATCTGATGCGCACCAAAAATAATCTGATCCGTGTCCGCGTCCCACAAGCCTCGCACACCTCCCTTTGGAGTGCAGGTTGCAAAACTCTTATAATTTCCGAGTAACAACCCAAACGGCGTTTGGGCCTCAGGCAACACATATGCACAAAACTCATTATGCTGCGCGTCGTAGCTCGAACTCATTGCGTGCCAGGAGTACGCCCCCGAGCGCGGCAAGGCCCTCTTGGTCGGCAAAAGGGAGAACTTCCCCTTGTAGCGCAGGTCAAACCGTCATGACCTCCCGTCTGGCGTTGCGGGCCCCGGCAAAACTGAATATTACACTAGAAATTCTGGGCAAACTAAGCAGCAAGCTTCATGCCTTGCGCAGTGTCATGGTACCTATTACATGGTATGACGAGATCAACGTCGTGTTCCGACCGGAAAATCCCGGTTTCACAGCCTCCCATCCGGCGCTTGAAAAAGACAACCTTGTCTTGCGCGCTCTGAAGGCACTCGACGTTAATTTGAACAGCGTACGCATACATTTAAAGAAAAATATTCCCATGGGTGCGGGACTGGGCGGCGGTTCAAGCGACGCGGCCAGCGTCTTAATCGCCGCATGTAATGGTTTCTTCGGTGAGACCAGGGACAAAGACTATGTGGCGCTGGCGCAAACACTGGGCTCTGACGTTTCTTTTTTTCTGGCCCAAACCGGTGCGCTTGTGGAGGGGACCGGCGAACGCGTTACGGCGCTCGGAGGCTTACCGGCGTGGTGGAGCGTTGTCGTTCACCCTGCAATCCACATTGCCACTGCTAGCGCTTACCTTGACTTGGACAGCAGCCGGACTGTAGGCCGGGCTCGGAAATCGCGCGCAGTTTCGGTTTCATTACAGGCGGTCAGCGCTTTACAAGCCGCTGATTTCGACGCCGTAGAGAATCTGTTGAGCAATGACTTTCAGTCTCTTACTGCAACGAAGTATCCGCCGGTGCAGCAGGCACTGGAAGCGCTGCGCGGCGCGGGCGCGAAGAATCCAACGTTAACTGGCTCGGGGGCGTGCGTGTTTGCATTGACCCAAACGCAGAATGAGGCTCGAGAAATATGCGCACGCCTGCAGCTTCCGGCGGCCTTTGGGGTCCGTGTCGCGGCATTCGAGCAGTCCTCTGTTTGGGTGAGCAACGGTGAGAGTTCTTGAACGCCATAGTGCTTGCCGGGGGGCCTGCCGACACGGTGGCACGGACTGATCCGGCCGCTCCAAACAAAGCCTTCATTAAGATTGGTGGTATAGCACTGGTAACGCGCACGCTGCTCGCGCTGCGGGCAGCAAACCACATCGAGAAAATCATCGTCGTTGCACCCCCAAAGACCCATACCTATCCGGCGCTAAACCTGGCCGATGAGTTCCGCGCCGACGGTGAATTGATCGGTAACAGTCTGGAGAGTGGCCTTCGAGGACTCGAACCCGATGCAAATGTGTTGGTCGCCCCTTCCGACTTGCCGATTCTTTCCGCAGAGGCAATTGATGAATATGTAGTGCGCGCAACGCAGCTTGATGTTGAAGTGACCTACGGATGTCTGGAGCGCCGTACGCATGACGCCGTTTTTCCGGAAGTCCCCCACACGTGGGCGCGCTTACGAGACGGAACGTTTTGCGGTGCCGGTTTCGCGACGCTGCGACCGCGCAGCTATCCCTTGCTCGCAAAGTTTATTGAGAGGCTGGGCGCAGCACGAAAAAACCCCTTTGCACTTGCATCCCTGTTTGGCTGGCATGTTTTGCTGCGCTTTGCGTTGCGCCGCCTCAGCATCCAGGACGCTGAAATTCGCGCATCCACACTTCTGGGTGCGCCGGTCAGAGCTGTAATCACTTCTCACCCAGAGATGGCGATAAATGTCGACCGCGTCTCGGACATTTCTTTGGCACAGGACTTGCTTGGTCGCAGGTAACTATTCGTCACCTGTGGATCCTGAGCCGGCAATGTGTCATCCTACCGTTATGTCACATCCTAAACCGTTAATGTGTCATCCTGAGCCTGTCGAAGGATGGCATTCCCTGTAACCCATGCTTCGAGAGCCTCAGCATGACAAGATCGCGAGAACTCGGTTGTGGCCTCAGCATGACAAGGCACTGCTGCCGAGCCACGATAGCAAGTTCTATGGCGACTGCGGCGTGCTCCACCGGGTGAACAAATCGTTCGCAATACCGAATTGATCCAGTGCCTTTCCGACAGTGTGCGCGATGATATCGTCGAGCGATCGCGGCTTTGCGTAAAACGCTGGGATGGGAGGTAAAATCACCGCGCCGACCTCGGCGAGTTGTGTGAGGGTTCGCAAGTGGCCAAGGTGAAGCGGCGTTTCGCGCACCACGAGTACAAGCTTGCGCCCTTCTTTCAGGCAAACGTCGGCCGCCCTCACAAGTAAATTGGCGTTGAGGGAATGGGCGATGGCCGATGCGCTTTTTATCGAACACGGTATGACAAGCATGCCATCGGTGATGAACGAGCCGCTCGAAACCGATGCTGCTAAGTCGTCGTCTGCGTGGGTTACATCAGCAAGCGCTTCAAAATCAGCGGCAACCTTGTCAGTTTCGAGTTCTATCGTGCGGCGCGCTTGTGAACTTAGCACTAAATGAGTTTCAACGTTAGTGTTTCTTTTAAGCGCTTGCAACGCCGAATAACCATACGCACTTCCGCTCGCTCCACTAATACCCACTACGATTCTGCGCATGCGGTCGCGATTCCAGTTAACCTCGTCATTACCCCTGCAGGGCCGGTGCTGAGCACGCTTAAGTGACAGATGTGCTCGCTTCGCCCGAACTTCCCGCATTTGTAATTGCGGCTTTGCGCTGGGCCCAGGAACTTGCCGATGAACGGGCCCGTGAGCTCATTACGAATCCCTATTCAGGCGTACCAAACGAGATTGCGAATGCGCTCGTGACGATCGCGCATCGAGAGGGAACGCTGATGAACGCAATCTCCCACGAACGATTGGCTTTACCGGCTAACGAGCGAGTTATCGTTTTGAATTTTTCACAGAAACTAGGGGCGCTCGCCCGCGCTTATCGCACTCACGGCACGACGGGCACAGAACTCCTCCAGACCATCGAAACAGAGTTCGCCTTGCCGTCGCTGCAGATTTTGAAGCCGGCTGATAGCGCTAAGCACATTGAAGAGCTTATCTCGGAGATTGAAAGATGCAGTGCGGTTCCAGAAGAGGGCTGCGAGCAAGGGATTGTGCTGCGGCTCAAAGAGGAGGCTACTTCGGAAGCTACTTTACCTCTTCGCACCAGGCACAGTCACTTCAGTGCCTCGTCATTAAATACGTACGTCGACTGTAAGCGAAAGTGGTTCTACCGGTACATGTGCGCAGCTGTCGAAGACCGAGGCTCGTCTGCCTCCTTCTTTGGAAGCGCATTTCACGCCGCTCTTGAAGGGCTGCACACGGAATTTCCGCGCCCGGGCGAAGTGCCGCAAGCAACGCTGCGTAGTAAATTGGATGGCTATCTTAACGCGGCATTCGATCGGTATCGACGCGGTTTTGATACCTCGATCGAATTCGAGCTACAGCGCCGCCGCGCGCGCCGAACCGCCCAGCGTTATCTTGCCTGGTTGAGCGCTCGAGCCGCGCGCTCACCGTTCACCGTTATCGGCTGCGAGCTTTCCGCGCTGTTAGACCTCGAGGGTTTCGAGT
>JALYZK010000123.1 GCA_030945705.1 Vulcanimicrobiota bacterium
GATCTAAATGTTCTGCAAAAGATCAGCCAACAGGTTGCAAACATTGCCCGCGGAGTTCCTGGCCTCGTGCAAGTGTCGACTTCTTGGGCCATGCAACAACCCGAAGATCGCATCCTCGTCGATCGAACACGAGCCGCCCAATTGGGGCTGACGACGCAAGACGTGCAGAACCAGGCCTACTATGCCTCCCACGGCGGTCTGACGAGCGAATTCTTCAACCCCGACAATGTTCGGCATTCGACGATCCTCGTACGGTACGCACAGAATGACCGTGCGACCTCAGGAAATTTTGGTCAGGTGCAGATAACCGGCAAAAACGGACAGAGTGTGCCGCTGTCCTCTCTTGCCGCCATTGAGCGCGGAGTCGGTCCGACGCTGATCGAGCACGACGGCCTCAATCGCAGCGTCTCCGTTCTTGGGTACTACCGCAAAGGATCACGAGGCGAGATGGCGCTCGACATGGACGTCATGAATCGCGCGATGGCACAAGTCAATTTTCCAACGGGCTACACCTTTCAAATGCGCGGCGACATGACTGAAATGATGCAGAGTTTCGACCGGCTTCTCGGCGCGATGAAGATCGCGATTGTGTTCGTCTTTCTATTGCTTCTTGCGCAATTTCGCAGTTTCGCCCAACCGCTCGTCATGTTACTGGCCATTCCGCTGGAACTGCTAGGCGTCTTCGGTGGACTGCTCCTTGTGCATCAGAGCCTCTCAACGGTGTCCATTCTGGGAATCGTGGTGGCCAATGGGATGGCGGTCAGCAACGCCATCTTGCTCCTCGATCTCATTATTCGCAAACGAGCTGAAGGGCTTTCCCGCTACCAGGCGATTTTGGCGGCTGGACCTGTTCGTCTGCGGCCGATCTTGATGACCACGATCGTCAGCCTGGTCGTCCTGATACCGGTCGCATTTTTCCCCAAGACCGGTATCGATGCGTACTCGCCGCTCGCCACGGTCATCATCGGTGGCTTGACAATTTCCACCGTGTTAACATTGTTCGTCGTGCCGGTCTTGCACGATGCGTTCGGCGACCTCGCCGACCGTTGGAACGCACGACGCAGTAACAAGGCAGAGGCGCTCCATGCGTAAGAGTCTGATGGTCTCATTTGCTCTGTATGCTCTGCTCGGAAGCACCGCGGTCGCTGATCCGCTTACCTATAACGGAGCTTTGACATTGAGTCAGGCGATCGCGCGAGTTCAGAACGCCGGCTTCGACGTTCGCCTGTCGCAGGCCGAAGCCGAAACGGCTCGCGCTCAGGCTTTAAGCGCCCGCGCGCTAACTTTGCCACAAATCGGATTGTCGGGAACGGCTCTTAAAGCCAATTTACCGCAACTGGGGATGCCGGTAGCGCGACAGACGTATCTCTCTGCAAATGCCTCGATTCCGATTGTTTCGGTCAGTCAGCGGTTCTCCGCGTCCGCCGCAAGAATGGCCGAGACGGGCAGTCAGATTTCCGTAAGTGAAGGCCGTAACAACGCGGCGTACGCCGTCATCCAGATTTACCATCGCGCTCAACTGGCAGATGCCCTCGTCAGCGCCCGCACCATCGGCGTGCAGGCCCAGCAAAGTCATCTGCATCTCACGCAACTCCGAGTGACTGGGGGTAAGAACCCGCGGTACCTGCTTGCTCGCGACCGAGCGGCTCTCGCGAGCGCTCAACAAGACGTCGAGGACGCCTCCGCTCAGCGCGATCAGGCGGTCAACGACCTAAAGGCGACGCTTGACTTCACCCTTGATTCGCAAGTCCGTCTGGCCGACACGCTGACAATTGCTCCATTCAATCTAACGCAGGCCGCGGCTTTGAAACGGTTGCAACAATTTCGTCCTTCGATTTTGGCAGCACAGCGGCAACTCGATGCCGTTCACATGAGAGTATCGGCGGCACGTGCTGCCTATGTGCCCACAGTTACCGGAACGGCGCAGACCTATAACGGCTCATCCTCTCCCGCCCTTGGGGCAAACGGTTATCAGTTCGGAGTGTCGGCGAATTTGCCGATCATCGACGGAGGCACGCGTTCCGCGGGCATCGCGCAGGCGGTCGCCGACGTTCATCGGGCGCAAACCCAGTACGATCAGATTTATCTATTTGCCCAACGCGACGTCGTCAACGCTTATCGCGAACTCCAAGCCGCTTCGAAAAACTTGCAGACCGCGCAAACCGCGCGGGCAGACGCGCGCGAACAACTTCGCATTGCTCAACTTCGCGAAGCCTCAGGTAAGGGCATCAATCTGGAAGTCTTGGACGCGCTCACGGTCGCAGCCAACGCTCGAGAAAACATACTAAGCGCAATTACCCGTTACGACAATGCCGTCGCCGACGTGCAACACGCAACCGGCGACCTCTCTATTTAGAAAAGGAGCATCCATGAAGATTGTAGCCCTTGTTGCTGCAGCTCTGCTGGCCGCAAGTTGCAGTTCGAAGGATAAGGACGGGCAAACCGGCTCTGCGGGGGCAAGCAACCTCCGCATCACGACGGCCTTTGCCCCGGAACCACCGCGCAAAGGCAGTGACATCTTGACCGTTACATTAAAAGACGGCACCGGTGCCCCCGTTAAGGGCGCGATTGTCCAGGTTGACACAACCATGCCTTCCATGTCGATGCCGGGGCCTTCGGTTACCGCCCACAACAACGGTGACGGTACCTATTTTGCGCGTCTAGCGCTGCAATACGCGACGAGTTGGCAGTTTACCGTGTCCGCCAAGGCCGCTGAAAAAACTGGCACTGCCCGCATCACCGCGGACGTCAAATAAACGGCTCATCGACTAGCTCTGGATTGTGTGACGCGTTGTGTCAAGCGGTTTCTGCTTAGAAAGTTCGAAATGATTAACTACGAAGGACGCCGGTTTTCGCCGGTTGTCGTCGGCGGCTCAGGCGAAGTTTCCGCCGCCACAATTTTTGAGTATCACCAAAGCGGCAGGATTGTATGGGCGCAGTATTCCGGCGGGAGTATCAAGATGGGAACTCTTCTGGCCAACGTGTCTGAAGATGGGTCGCTGGATATGGTTTATCAGCAAATAAATGATCAAGGTGAGCTCAGAACCGGCAAATGCATATCCACTCCGTCCATCTTAGAAGACGGGCGAATTCGCCTCCAAGAGCGGTGGCAGTGGACGAATGGTGATCTATCAAGGGGCGATTCGACGGTTGATGAGCTCTGAGGGTACACCGTGCCGGTCGCATGCCGGCGTCTTATAAAGTTTAGTTGTACACGTAGCATGTTCTTTTCCTCAAAGAGATATGTCAACAAAAGAAGTTTGCATTCCGTGTTGATGAGTGTGCGCCAACAGCGTTGCGCGATCCACGTGAACCCAATTTCCGCTTTCTTGTTGTCCTCATCGATATCGAAAATTACTGTACTACCGATTGCGACCCCACTTTCTTTACCAATAATTGCAAACGGTTGACCGCGCTGCATGTCGGGCGAAAAATGAAGATAGCTCTCCCGATGTAGATGCAGGTCTCCTCATACGTCGACATTTGGTTGCGGAGTGCGAGGGGCAGCCAAACTGCCTCGTCATTACAGCAACGGAATAGGTCCTCAGCGTGTGCAAAGCTTGATGGCTCTAAAACGGACGTGGGTGCCCTCTAGCACAGTATTATTTTGGAACATATACTTTTCTAGCACGCAATATCGATGCGCACCTTCGCCCGATTGGTATCCTTGAAGTACCACAACCTATCTTCAAATCAACAACGATGCTTGGTATAGTGATTGAAATCGTCGCCTTGGAAAAACTGGATTAGGCCGACAACGGCTTCACCAGTACCAGCTGAGATCGGTTAAAAAGTTCTTATCCTATCCGCGCCATAAATCGACCATGGATAGGGACGCTCCCGCGCCCTTGCGCCTCAAAATAGGAACAACCCGCTGCAACCGATCCCGCTTTTCGCGTATTATCGCAAGTATGCAAAACGTCAAAGAACAGGTACGCCGCCCCTCCCCCGGTACGCGCCCGCAGCCACTGGCCTTCGATGGAACATCCTTGTGGATGGGCTCGTGGGACACAGATCACATCTACCAGATTGATCCGAAGAATGGAGCGGTTCTTCAAGATATTGCGGCACCGGGCAAGCCATATGGGCTCGCCATGTTGGGTAATGAGCTACGCGTTGTCGTATCAATCGGGGCTGAGGACGATCGATATTTCTACCGCTTTATTCCGGGAACCGGCTTTGACTTAGCGAGTAAGGCGGCGTGTCCTGATC
>JALYZK010000141.1 GCA_030945705.1 Vulcanimicrobiota bacterium
GTGCATCAGAGCTACGGTATGACGGTGATGGTGCCGGTCATACCTTCGGGGAAGTGGAACAGGCAGGCATAACTGAACGTACCGGCCTTGGTGAACTTGAGGCTGTACCTCTGACCCGGTAAGAGGACGCCGGAGTTTGTCAGCTGCGTTCCATCGTAGCTGGAGCCACCGCTTCTTGGCGCGAACGGCGGAATGCGCGGCAGTGGTTGTCCGGCAGGGGGAAAGGTTACCGTGTGCGGTTCGTTATTCGATTCATTGACCCAAGTGAGGGTAATTCCCACTTTGATATAAACGCGGCTGCTGTCGAAACGGTCGAGGAAGCGCAACACCGTTGATTGCGACGGACGGGCTGCGTACAATCCGGGCGTGATTCCCGCGGCGAGTGTCGTTTGCTCCTTGAATGGAAATTGCGCGAGCGACTTCGCGGCCTGGCCTAGATCGAATTGAATGTCCGGAACGACACTCGCATAGTAGTAGGCCTGCGTGTGCGGGTACGGTGCGCCGGCCTTCTGGACGACCACTTTCCCCATCATTTCGGGTTGATGGAACAAACAGTAATAGTTATAAATTCCCGGCTTGGGGAAGCTCAGCGTGTAGCTCGCGCCGGGTTCGAGTCCGCCTGAACTCGTGAACGCGCTCCCATCCTCGGTGTGGCCACCGGCCGGCACACCCGCGCGAGGGCCGCGCGGCGGTCGCTGTCCCGGCGCTAAAAAGCTGACGGTGTGCCCGTTGCCTCGGGCAGTCCACGTGACGCTGTCGCCTGCGTCGATTGTGATTTCGTGACTGTAGAAGTCTAGAGCTGAAAGTGCATCACCCAATCCTCCAGCCCCGGCATCAACGAACCAGTGTTGGGAACCAAAACCTAAGGGTGATTGTGCCACAGCCGTTTGCTGTTGCAACTCCGCGACGCGGGTCGATCCTAGAGCGCTAGCGGCCAACCCGATGGCCAGTGCGATGGTACACAGCGTCCACGCCAACCGCGGAACGCCTTTTGAAAATGTATGCATGTGCCCTCCTCGATAGAGGCGCGCTGGCGCCATTGAACGCCACCGCGCTCAGAAGTTGGTGGAGCCACCGTTATCGATAAGCCATGCCTTGAACGCGCGCATCATCCCGCAAGCCGTTGTGGTTGACTGCAACTTCAGGTTCAACCATAGGCTTTCGAGTCCGGCGACGCTCTCCATCATATGGCATAGTTTTACCGCTCGCAAGGGCCACCTGGGGTTTGGATGTTTGGTTTCACAGCTTTGACCGGGCCGGTGCAATTTTTTTATAGTCGCCGCTTTTTACCGAAGGTATTCGAAAGCTTTGAGCGTGTAGGCAGGCCGCTGGACTGCATGCCCTTAAAATTGTCTGGAAGGTTAGTGAAGTAAACAATGCTCGAATCCATCGTTAAGATCGCGCTTCCCGAGATGGGTGAATCGGTTTCCGAAGGCTCGATTGTCGAATGGCGCAAAAAAGTTGGCGATTACGTCGCGCAGGGCGACACGCTCGTCGAGGTAACCACCGACAAGGTTGACGTCGAAGTTCCGGCCTCCACAGCCGGAGTAATTACCAAAATTTTGGTTGCCGAAGGCGCGACCGTCCGCGTGGGAACCGAGCTGGCCGAGATCGATAGCAGCTCCATCCAGGGTGCGCAGCGGCCGGACGGTGCGGCGCAACCGAATTCCGCGGAGGCTCGCTCCCCCGCGGCACCAGCGCAATCGCCGGTCACCGCGACGCAGCACCGTGATGGCGACGTTTATGCAAGTCCTCAAGCGCGGCGCCTCGCGCAACGGCGGTCCCTCGATCTCACAGGCGTTTCCGGCAGCGGTCCAGAGGGGTTGATCCTGCGCGAAGACATCGAGCACCACATGACAGAACTGCCGTCCTCATACGGTGCCTCGGGTGCAAACGGTGTGCCCCTCCCCGACGCGTCGCGTCCATCTCCTTCTCTTGGGGCCGTCCCGACGGAGGCCCGCGTTTTTGCGCTAAAAGGTCCTGCCGCGGCGCTAGCGGGTTATATGGAAGCGAGCCTCGGGGTCCCTACAGCCACAAGCTTTCGAACGGTGCCGGTCAATGCGCTCGACGCGCGGCGCAAGGAACTCAACGGCGCATTGAAGGCCGCAGGGCGTCCGGAGAAGGTTTCTTTCACCCACATGCTCGCCTTCGCTCTGGTGAGCGCAGCGCGTGAGATGCCAGGGATCACTGCCCATTTCCGTCGTCAGAACGGTACAGCGCAACGTGTCGAGCCGGGAATCCATTTAGGACTGGCGGTAGATGTTGCGCGCAAGGATGGCTCACGTTTTCTCGTCGTGCCGGTCGTCAAAAGCGCTGATACGTTGGATTTTGCGGATTTTCACAGTCAATACGAAGCGCTTGTTGCAAGAGCGCGGGAAAACAAGCTCTCCGCAGACGAACTTTCCGGCGCGAGTTTCACCCTAACCAATCCGGGCGGAATCGGCACGGTAGCATCGGTTCCGCGCCTGATGGCCGGTCAGGGTGCCATTATCGCTGCGGGCGCCATCGGGTATCCACCGGGCTTTGCGAAATCATCCGATGCGACGCTCCGTTCGCTCGGCGTTGAGAAAGTCATGACGCTGACGAGCACCTACGATCATCGCGTTATTCAAGGCGCGCAATCCGGTGAGTATCTTAAACGCGTGGAAGAGCTCTTAAGCGACGACGGATTTTACCAAGCGCTTTTCGCGAGCTTGCGCCTCGAACAGAAAACCTCGATCGAACAAGCCGTTGCACCGGCCACGGTAAGCGCCCCGAGCACGCCTTCCGAAGAGATGTTGCGGGCGGTCGCAGCGGGCATGGCGATTGTGGCCTCCTATCGCACGCACGGGCATCTTGCTGCAACGCTGGATCCGCTTGGGATGGAACCGATCGGCGACCCGGCACTGGATCCGCGCAATTACGCGCTCACACCGGCGTTACAGTCAGCCATTCCCGCCTCGGTGTTGCGAGTGAAAGTTCAAGGGGACACCCTGGCTGAGGTTTTGCCGCGTTTGCGAGAAACATACAGTTCCACCATTGCCTATGAAGTAGAACACATATCCAATACGGCGCAGCGAGAATGGTTACGCGAGTGGATCGAATCCGGCAACCATTGCGTTCGAATTTCCGCGGAACGCAAATTGGAGGTTTTACAACGTCTCACCCGCGTTGAAGTCCTGGAGCGCTATCTGCGCAAGGCTTTTTTGGGACAGAAGACCTTTTCGATCGAAGGCCTGGACGTAATGGTCCCGATGCTTGAGGAAATCCTGATCATGTTGGCGGATGACGGTATTAACAATGCTGTCCTAGGAATGGCGCACCGCGGCCGTTTGAATACCATCGCGCATGTGGTCAACCTACCGTATCAAGAGATTCTCACAGAATTTGAAGCGGCAAACATGCGCGGCGAGGAACAAGACGAGGCCGTCGATGTTACCGGTGACGTGAAGTACCATCATGGAGCCGAAGGCGAATACGTCACTCCAGCGGGCCAAAAAATTGCCGTGGCGCTCGTGCACAATCCGAGCCATCTTGAGGCCGTGGATCCCGTTGTGGAAGGTCGGACGCGGGCGTTACAAACGGATCACCGTACCCCGGTTGCAACGCTTGATTTCAAGAAAGCTGCGCCCATCCTTATCCATGGTGACGCAGCATTTACTGCTCAAGGAGTCGTGGCCGAGGTATTCAATCTGCAAGCCCTCGCAGGTTATGCGACCGGTGGCACCGTGCATCTTATTGCAAACAATCAGATCGGATTTACCACCGATCCAAAAGATTCGCGCTCCACGCGCTATTCAAGCGATCTTGCAAAGGGCTTTGACGTTCCCATCGTACATGTCAATGCCGACGACGTCGACGCCTGCATTTTTGCGGTGCATCTCGCCATGGATTTTCGGCGCAAGTTCGGTCGCGACATGATGATCGACCTCATCGGTTACCGGCGCTTTGGTCACAACGAGCAAGATGAGCCGGCGTATACGCAACCCGAGATGTACGAAAAAATCAAAGCGCATCCCACAGCGCGCGAGTTATTCGCAAACAAACTCGTTGCTCAGGGATTGTTGAGCACCGAAGAGGTCAACGAAATGGTTGGCGCCGCAACAGCGCGGTTGCAGGACGCGCACAACGAAATTCGAGGCCGTAAGGCAGTAGGAATTATTGCCAAACCGGGCGTTACCAACCCGCGCGCCCAGCCCGTTTCGAGCGCCGTGCCCGGCCAGAAATTACTGGAATGGAACGAGGCGCTGACTGCGGTGCCCTCGGATTTTTCGATCAACAAGAAGCTTAGGACGCAATTCGAGCGGCGTAAAGTGATGATGGAGGGCAAAGGTGCGGTAGATTGGGGCACAGCCGAAGCGTTGGCATTTGCTTCGTTGCTCGCTGAGGGCACTCCGATCCGCTTAACGGGTCAAGATACCGAGCGCGGTACGTTTAGTCACCGCCATCTCGTTCTGCACGACCCAAAGAGCGGTAAACAATGGCTGCCGGTTCAACATCTGCCCGACGCAAAGGCAAGTTTTGAGGTCTTTAATAGCCCGCTTTCGGAATATGCGTGTTTAGGATTTGAGTACGGATACAGTGGTTCGGTGCCAAACGCACTCGTGCTATGGGAAGCACAGTTTGGCGATTTTATGAACGGCGCGCAAATCATTATCGATCAATTCATCGTTGCAGGTCAGGCGAAGTGGGGTCAAACCTCGCGCCTGACGCTTCTTTTACCTCACGGCTACGAAGGTGCAGGGCCCGAACATTCCAGCGCACGGCTTGAACGATTCTTGCAACTTTCCGCAGAAGGCAATCTGCGCGTCGCAAATTGCAGTACCGCGACACAATATTTCC
>JALYZK010000188.1 GCA_030945705.1 Vulcanimicrobiota bacterium
CCTGTATCTTTTCGAGGGCCCTTCCCGAAAATCCGCGAATCGTCAGCGAGTCGAAAGGTGGAGGTTCCGATGACATCCCGGTTCTGGCTCGCGGCATCGATGCTCGCATTTGTACTTATGTCCACGCCGGCGCAGAGCAATGCTGCGCTGGCCATCAGCGATGATCTTACCGCACTCGCAAAAGACATGACATTCACGTGGGCGCGGCTTCACCCCATGACTGCGACCGAACTGGGCATCGCCGGATATGACGGACAGCTCGACGTTCCAAGTCTCGCCGCACAAAGACGGGATAGAACACTGAATGCTCGGTGGCTCCGCCGGCTGTATACCATCGCTCCCCACGCTCAAACGCTCGTCGATCGCGATGACGCTGCGTTGCTTCACGCTAAGCTGATTCGGCGCGTGCGAGAAGACACCGTGTATCGCACTAATGAGAAGGATTATTCCGCACCAGCGCAAGCCATCGTGGATGTGATTTTTACACAATTTCAACGTGTGCCGGCTGGTTCGTCATCCCAGGGAGCCTGGAAGGACATCATCGCGCGGATGGAACTCGCGCCTCGCTATATTGCCGAGGGCCAGAAGCTCGTTAGGCACCCCGGCCACTTATTTGGAGTCGTTGGAGCGCAAGGGCTCGCCGGGGCACCGGACTTTTTTACCGGAGCACTCACTGACGCGGCCAAAGCCCAACTACCCGCCGCGAAATTTCAGCAGTTTGTGGTTGCGCGAGATCATCTCGTCGCCATCTTGCAACAAACAAAAGCTTTTATCGACCAAAATGCGTCTCGCTGGCCCGAAAATTATGTGATCGGTGCCCGCGCTTACAACGCGATGTTGCACGATGAGCAAATGCTGCCGTTTAATGCTAACGACGTCGTACGAATGGGGGAGGACGAGCTCGCGCACGGATGGGCCGAACAAGCGTGGCTCGAGTCTCTTGCCGCTTCCCGCAAAACGACGCTCGGTGCGCAAAGCGGCGGTGGCCTCGCGCCAAGCGGACCTGCTCTTATTCCTTTCTATCGCCAACGCATTGCGCAATTGCGGGAATTCGTTACCCTACACGACATTGTGACGGTACCGGATTGGCTTGGTGAAGTGCAAGTAGTTGAAACTCCAAAATTTCTGCAACCGGTGCAGCCCGGCGCATCCATGCAATCGCCACGTTTGTTCTCGCAAGAAACGTCCGGATTTTATTTCATCACGCCACCCAAGTCGTTTGCAGAAGCGGCCAGCCGCCTTGATTTATACGAAGACTTCGACCACGATCGCATCCTTTCGACGGCAGCACACGAGGCAATGCCCGGCCATTTCATGCAGCTCTCGATCGCAAGGAGGCACCCCGACTTTGTGCGCCGGATTCAAGATAGCGGGGTGTTCGCTGAAGGCTGGGCATATTACGGCGAAGAGATGTTCGTGCGGCTTGGCCTTTACGGCGAAAACTTGGACGGGGCCCTGGACGTCGCGCAGTGGGAACGAATCCGCGGGGCGCGTGCGATTGTTGATGCGAGGCTTGCCAGCGGGCAGTGGAGCTACCGAGAAGCGGCTGACTTTTTCGCTCGGGAAACCGGAGCCCAACAGGGACAAGCAGACGCGGCAGTAGCCGGCATTGCACTGGGACCCGGCTATGTCATTTCGTACACGGTTGGCCGCTTGCAGCTTGAGAATTTGTTGACCGAATACCGTCGCCGCATGGGTACCCGTGGCTCGCTACACGACTTTCACGACCGGCTGCTTTCCTACGGTACGACCCCTTATGCAGTGGTCAGACAAGAGTTGCTCGCGGATCTCAACAAGTCGGCCGCGCAAGTCAGGGCCGCCGCTAACTACTGAGAGTGCGCGAGTATTCGACGTCCATAACGAAAAATCATGACGGATATCACGATTGCTACTGCTGCGGCGACCAGGGGAGCCAAAAATGATAATACAACCATACAGACGGCAGTGACATCTTCAAAGATGCTTACAAACGGATTAGCCACACCAAGTGAAAATACGCTCGAGGCTCCGCGCACCGTTGCGGAAGCCGCGTGAATTCCCAAGGCATTTAACGCTCCAAGCGCCATGAGTCCGTACAATTCGGGGCCGCTGTGCGCATGAATGGCGCCACCTACCAAAACCGCGGCGGCCGCCGGTTTCACGACAACTTGCAAAAAGTGCAAAGCGTGATCCAAGCCTGGAATCTTATCACCCAGAAATTCTAACAAAGCCACTGAAAATAGTGCGACAGTCACCGGCGTTGAACCCAGCCACGCGAAACCTGGCGGGGGATGGAACAGGCCTGCATGCACGGCCAGGGACGCTAAGGCCATCGTCAAAAGTGCTCGTAAGCCGGCACTCGCGCTTAGAGCATAGGCCAGCGCATACTGGGTGGTGGCATCCATCTTCCTATCATACCCGCTTTAGCGTACGCCATTCGTTTCCATCGAGCGTCCGATGTCCCGCGGGGGTGCCTGTTGCTAACACGGCGCCAACTAGCGAAAAAAATACCGCTGGAGGTGCAGAAAAGACGGGCCCTCCTTAGGGTTGTCAACGCCTGGATAAAACTGCAACGTGTGTTTTCCGGTGCTATGCCATTGCCAAGCAAACAGTAGGGCGTTAGGGAATGTGTGGCCCGAGCTGGATTTATTCTGCCAGATGCCTGTCTTATCAAAAGTTTCTCGACCATCGATGAACACGCGGGCATGACCCGGTTGGCAACAAACCTCTCCCAACGTTCCAATGAGCGCAATGCGGGAACCGGTAAAGTGTAATGTTGCCGGAAGTTTCGTAACCGAGTTTTCGACGAAGGTGGCGTCTTGCCACTCATGGATTGCCGCAGGTGACCCTTTTCCGCTAAGGGCGGAAGCAGCGATTTCCAGCGACAGTCCACCGTTGGTTTGCCAGGAGGTCACGGGTGAGGAAGGCGGCGGCCCCCCAAAAAGCCGGCCATACGATCCATCGAGCTTCCGTGCGGAAACGGCTGCGGCGGCGTTGGTCATAATCCAAGCTCTTGCAAAAGAGTTGCCAGTATCAGCTAGATCGTACATCGACTCAACCAATGGCTCCACAACGTCGTTTTCAGCTTGAAGATCTTCATATATCCCGCGCGCGTCTGCGAGGTTTTGGCTTATCGCGGAAGCCGTCGCTTGCGCGTCCCCCGAATAGGTCATCTTCCCGGTAAGTTGAGCGAGCAGAAAGCCGTTGTATGTCATTAGTCCATTGACCGAAGCGAAGAATCTACGCGGCAACTGAGTGCAAGTCGTGCCGTTGTCATAAAGGTAAACGGAATAGAGCGGTACTTGGGGATCAAGAAAGTATTGTCGTACGGCGGCATAGCGCTTCATGGCGTCGGTGAGATATGCCGATTCCTTGGTAAAGCGATAAAGCAATAGCCCGGCTTTTATCGCATTCGCGTCAGTTTCTAGGGTTTTAAGTCCGCCGCCACCACCGAAAGGAACTTGGTACCGTACACCGGGGCAGGCGCCCAGCGCATAGGCATGCGAACCTTCAACGCGTTGATACGCCGCTTTGGCTTTATCGAGCGCGATCGGATCCGCTGTGACCTCGTAATCTCGTAAAGCTGCTACAGAGTCCCATTCGGGCACATCGCTCCACCCCTTGCAGGGAGCGGAAGTACAGGGCGGCCCGTACATGGGAGCCGTTTGCTCGAGCGCTTGGAAATACCGAACGACCGCCGCATCATGTGTAGTTTGCCAATGTAAAAACAGCGTGTACGTCAACGCATCGGCACCCCAATCCTGATTATTACTGCGGCACACCGCCACGCACATTCGCCAATGCCCTCTTCCGTCATAAAAAGTATGCAACAAAGTCTCAACAGCTTGTTTTGCATAATCATGATAGGTTAGGGCCCCGCCTTTTGCGGAGGTAAATCTTCCATGCAGACAGGTTACCATCAGCAAGCCGACAAGGAGCAGGATGTATCGCCGATCGATCACCTTTCCGTAAATACAACAACGGGCCGAATACTCCCCAGCCCGTGAGATAGGAAAGAGAACTTGACGATAAAGGCGCAGCGGTCAGGCGTAAGAATAAGCGCGGATTTCAAATAAGCAGAAAGGGTAGTTTTGCCGCTAGCCTCGCGCTCTTATGGAGAGTAACGGCCCTTCGTCCTTGGTA
>JALYZK010000171.1 GCA_030945705.1 Vulcanimicrobiota bacterium
ACCCAATCCTACGAAATGTTTCATGCGTTGCGGGATCACCACGTGACGACGCGCTTTTTTGCTTATCCCGTAGCGGGTCATTTCCCAGGGGATCCGGTTCGGTCGCTTGATGTATACCGGCGTTGGATAGACTGGATTGCGAAGTATCTCAAATAAGGGTGCGCTAGGTACTTAGGGCTAGGGAACCAGGCTACTATGCCCAAAAAGAGCAGTGGCCGTTCCCCAAAAGGCTTGAGCCGCTTGCTCGATTTGCTAGGTATTAAGCGAATTACCAGGCGTGGGATACAAAGACACGCGTGCCAGGAAGCGCATGATGCGGGCTTTATGTATTTTCGATACGGCGCAGGTTATCGGCGCGGTACACCATTATCTGGCCGGCATCAACGAGGATGAACTCGTCTCACTGCTGCGCCCGGGCCTAGAAGATCTAGATTCCTACCATCGCGAAGCTTTAGAGTCGCTTCTGGCTGCATCGCAATCCCATAGCGCGAAACGGGTGCCCGCGTTTAAAAAGATGTTCGAGTCTTTTATCGGTGAAAACCCACGTGTACTCGAGCAATTATCCCCCGTAGTTACAGAGAGCATACTGCGTCATGCCGCGACGGAGGAACCGAGCATCGCCCTCGAGCTGCGGGTGTCGCCGTTCCAACGCTACGCAATGGCTTTGTGTGGAGTGGGCGGCGCGCTTCTTACCGCGGCAGCTTTCTCGTTTTATCTGCATTTTAGCCATTTTGGCGCTCAGCCGATCGAACCAACAATCGGCATAGCGCCGCCCGTTCCGATTACCATTGTCGCCAAACAACGGCGTCCGGCGCCCATTGCGGCGCGGGCGTCAAACGAACGCAAGCGAAAATTTGAGGTCCTTCGTGTGGCAAAGTCGCCGGCCGCTCGTGTACCGATAGCGTCCCAGCGAACTGCTATTGCTACGGTCAAAATTGCGTATGTGGGCACCGCGCGGCTGCGGGCGCATCTTCATGTATCGAGAAAATCCTGGGAGCCGCGAGCAGAGTTGAGTCCTGCGAAAAGGGAACCTGCAGTCGCAATCGCGCCGGCAGTCGCAATCGCGCCCGTTGCGGCGACCAGACAGAGCGTGACCGACACTTCCAGCTACAGCTACGTGGTTCAGCAAAGCGATGATGACGTTGCAGCGGCACCGAAAAATGTTGCCGCAAATACTGCGCCGGCCAGATACTGCTACGCGCGAGGAACGTGGCGTACGTGTTAAGGTTTTTCTGTTTGTTTTTTGCGTCTTTTATGTTCACAACAACCATCGCGCGCGCAGACGGCCCTAACTCTCGAATCAATGTTGAGGCAGAGAGCCGCCCGGTAAGGGCAACGCCCGACCGGGAGCCAAAAATCGCTCCGAGCGGACGGCACGATCCACTGATAATCAATCCGGAGAAGTCCGCCCACCGGCCTTTCACGTTTGACGAAGACGGCGAGCTTTTAGGCACCACCGCACGTGGGCAGTATGCAATGCCCGGGGGCACGGCCGCAGGGCGCTTGCCGTTTATTTTGCAACGTCCACTTCAGACGAAAATTACATCGTTAAAGAATAACGAGCTCAGGGTCGCCACGCCGATGGGTGACCAAACGGTTAAAGTACTGCCTGGGGCTCTTGCTCGATCTAAAATCTCCGTTGGCGCCGCAGTCACAATCACGGCGGATAGCAACGCGATCGTCCATATGCGGCTTACGAATGTCGCCAAGCCATATGGGGGTGTGTATGTCGGCGCGCTTCAAAGCGTGGGGGACAAAAATGTAACTTTGCGCTTTCCCGACAGTACCGTACGCAGATTCGTGGCCGGCGCAGAAGTAGTGCAACGCGTACGCACTCTGGTTCACAAAACGATCGCCCTACAATCAACTGACGGTCTCTCGGCGCGAGCGCTGCTTACCGCCGATCAACTTAACCATCTGTTGAATTCCATGCCGCGAGGGCGAACGGATGGCTCGCGCCTAGTGGCACTAGTTACTTCCACGAACCAACGTTCGGTTTCCGTTATGCTTGAGGGCGGCGATATCAGAACGATCCCTTGCGATTGCCAAAATATCCTGGCAAAGGTTGGGGATCTTGCAACAGGTGACGCCGTCATCGCAGACCTCGACCGAAATGCTACCATAACGTCGCTCATGCGCTATCCCGGCGACGGCCGCATGACCGGGCAGGTTGTCAGCACTACGGCCGGCCGGCTAACGCTAAAAACTGCAACCGGAGAAATCAAATCCTTCAGCGGCTCATTTGCGAAATCTGCAACCATGGAAAATGGAAAAACCGTGACGATGATTTTAGATTCCAACGCTGAAGTGGCATCCATAAGCGCGCCAAGGCAGGTGCCCTCAAAAATTAGCGCGCCGAAGACCGCTGTGGAAAGAACGGGAGCATCGAAGTCTACGGGAGCAACCGCCACCGTCATAACGGGCGCGTCTTCCGCCCCGACGCGCTGCTGGCTGCGCAAAAATCAAGCGCGCCCCGGCGATAAACAAGATCCGGCGCGCTCCGGCGTAAACGAAGATCAAGCAGTTCGCGCATCACACAGGCAAAAACTTACTGACGATGCTGCTTGCGAGAGTAGAGTTGCGCGCGAAAAGACAGTGGCGAAGTCCCCTCGCGCTGTCGCAGCGGTTCCCCTGCCCGTTGCCCCCTTGGGCTGCCGGGGTCAAGATTCAGCAAATATCTTCATTGCTTTGCGTCACTGGCGTACGCAAGCTCCGGTTGACAATGCGGCGGTCAACATCGATGGACCGGCTAGCATCTCTCTCATGAGTCCTCCCAGCGGGTATATCGAGCTGCTCAATGTACCCGCGGGCACGTATCGTATGAGGGTGCAGAAAATTGGCGTACGCGAGTCAGGCACAGCAGTGTTCGACGTGCGTTGCAACGACGCGGTGCGCGTTCAGGCAAATCTTCACACCTCACCCCGCATCGTGCGTGTAGTGAGAATTCACAAGCGTGAGTTGACTTTTCGAGTCGTAGACCGCCAGAAGGCGCCAATGAATTGCACCTACGATCGAAGGCATCGATCCGCGAGCGGGTACTACACGTGTCGCGTTAAGAAAGTACCTGCCTGGAAAAAGACGCGCTGAGCCGCGTATTTAGCTATGTTTGTTTGGAATGCGCCGAGAGCGCGGGAACTCGTAACGGTTCTCGCTCCGCCCACACGAGCGTGATGGCGAGTTCGTGCGCGAGCTTGGAAAGCGTCGTAATTTCGTCTGGATCGTAGCGCTCGCCATTTGGGCGCGCTGAAAGGACGAGCGCACCCGTCACTTTTCCCACTACGACGAGCGGCAACGCGAGAACGGCATGGAGCTCCGACCCCAACGCATCGGGCTCGACGGCGCGCTGCGTGGCGCGCATGCGCAAGAATGCGCGGTCGTCCGCTGCTACCGACGTGCGGGTCCCGCTTCCAATAGCTGCGACGGGTGAATAGCCCAGCGGTGATTCGCGATAGAGCGCCACGGACGGCGCACGCGTCAGCCGATGCACGTCGCAAACTACGGTACGGCCAAGCGCATCGACGTCGCGGGCGTGGGGGAAATCACAAATGAGCGCCTCGAGTTCTTTTTCAGCGTACAATTTTTCTCGATAAAGTACTTGTACGACGATGCGTTCGGCGTGACGTTCGATCCATTTGAGCGAGAGCCCCAGCGCTAGCGGTACGCCGAGTTCGAGGAAAAGGCTCTGCGCTTTGCTCAGGGTCGCAAATTCAATCAGTCGTTCGAGTAGCACGAAAACGGCGATGATCACAGCGAGGACAATGGTGAAGATGGCGGCCTTGCTAATGTAGAAATTTACGGCCACGAGACGTTTTGCGAATACGGCGTATGCAAATCCAAATGCGAAGAAGAGGAACGTCAAGTTGAGCGCACCATCCCACGGCAGTGCCTCGTGGCCGAAAATCCGGTAAAGGTTATTGACGATGGAGCCTGTCGATCCCAACACGAATGACCAGAAGAAGATGCGCATGCTCGACGTATTTGGACCAGTTGCGCGTGCAGCGACCATTCCGAACAGAACCACAAAGTAAACGTTGGTTAGCAGATTCATGGCCTGAAGATAGTTTGAACTGTAGCTTACGGAGTAGCCGTTGAAAGCTTCCACCCGGCGAAGGATTAGCACCACAGTATAAGCCAGGAGCAAGACAGCGAAGAGGATTTTGAGCGCAATTTGAGTCCGCTTTCTTTCATCGTACGGCTGCAATGACATGGCGAACCAGTACCGCGGCACTGCGGCAAATAAAGTAGCCGTCGATTGAATCAGGAACGCGGTGACGCCAACGGCGAGTGGAACGTTGCCGAAAGAAACTGTGTAGCCGTTCGCGACTGCCATAAAAAGTAGCGTGAGGCCGCCAAAGAGACCCGGACGGCCTGCGCCCCGAGCAATGAGGAGTACACCAACGCCGAAAAGTACGAGCCTCTGGAACACGTCGAGTATAAATAGAGACCGCAAGTCGTTGGCGACGATCGGCTGTTGGACCAATATGGCGTGACCCTGGCGATGCACGGGCATCGCAAATCTGGCTCCGGCCTTCCAGTATCCCCAGAAATTTGCGAGGCGTTGCGGGAGTGACATCTCGCGTGTGTCGACGATATCACCGACGCGCAGCTTCGCCTGTATCCCCGACGCAGTCACCGCAACAACTCGGGAACGGTACGCGTCAACGCGGGCGTACGTGGCGAGTGGTTGATAGCTGCCGAGGTCCGCGTAACCCAGCGCCACGACGCCGAAATAAAACGCACATATCAGCGCAGCAAAGAAGACGATGAGGCTTCTGCTCATGGCGGCTCTCCGCGGGTCACTACATCCCCAGGGGGGTTCCTTATGGAATACCGCGGTTTCGGCCTGCTGTTATGCGCGCGCTCGGATTGGACGCTTTAACGTCTGTGCACGAGCCTTTTTTTTCGAAGATTCGCTCATATGGTTCTTCGAATTAGCTGCGAACGGGCCGGAATTTTTGGACGCGTCCGCCGGTGATGTAACCGACGTAGACCAAACCCCCGAGGCCAACCGCAACCGAATAGGCCATCTAAAACTGACCGTCGTAATTTCCGAACCGTCCTGACGTGGAACAGTCGGCCGGTCTTACGACCAACGCCGACCGATCAGGCGGGTTATGGGTGGTCACCGCCGTCTGGTCGTGGAAGCAACGTGCTCCCAAAGGTTTTGGCCGTTGCATTATGCTCCGTGGACCATGAGGAGTACTTTGCAGCAGGGAAGATAGAGACTTAGGTGCCTAGATGCGCTTAAGAGAGTATGTGGAGCGCTCCTGAGAACGCTTTCCTCAGATGGCTTGTCCAATCTGCGCCGCCGACGATGCGGCTCACGAAACGGTGTTGGGCTTAACTGAAATACTGCGTTGTCATGCGTGCACGCATCGCTACGCTGCGAGAGCGCAGACTGTCTCGTACGATG
>JALYZK010000185.1 GCA_030945705.1 Vulcanimicrobiota bacterium
GAACAGTCCTCAGCAACGACGCGCAGCCGTACCTGCATGTCGTGCTAAGACTGCCATCCGGGAAACAAGTAGCAGTCTACACGTCCGAATTGAAAACGGCTAGAGTTGGCGATCTCGTGTCGGCAACCGGCTTTTATAATTCCTCCGGGAACTTTCAGGCCGCTAGTGCGCACATTGTATCTACCGCCAGTCCAACGCCCCAGCCCTCTTCACCTCCAGTAGGCCAGAATACGTCCGGCCGTATTGGTGCAAACCAAATCTTCGATTTCAACATCTCAGCCGCCCAAAAAACTACTGACGGGCCTCGGTACAACGTGGTTTGGGGCGCCAACAGTCCGAGGTACTGGCGTGCGAAAAATCCCTCGCTTATCGCGTCGCGCTATTTCATTATAATGCAATCAGATTCTTCGCATCCCCTCTCGTACTTCCAAGCCTATCATCCCGACTGGATTCTGTACAACTGCACGAGCAATGGCACTCCGACACGGACACCCGCTTACATGCAAGCCGGTGCTTATGGGACTCAAGCCCCCTTGGACATTCACAATCCGTACGTCATCAGCTTCCAGATGAACACCTTGGCGATTCCAACCATGCTGGCGGCCGGCTACAACGGCCTGGCCGCCGATCAAGTCGTGTTATCGAACATCATGGGTGGCAACGCCGGTACCGGTTCCTACGGTTGCGGTGTGTATCAAGGCAGCACGTTCGTACGGCGATACGCGAGCAAGGGTGACTCCCGGTGGGCCTCAGATGTTGTGAACTGGGTCAAAACCGCAAAAAGCATTCTGGCGCCGAAAAACTTGAAACTTATTATTAATCATCCTGCCGGAAGCACGTCGAATCCACTCGAACAGCAGCTGCTGGCGAACACTGACATTGCGCTCAACGAAAATGGATTTACGGACTATGGCAACTATACCAGAATGCCAAACGCCTTTATCCAAATCCTTAATTATATGATCTATGAGCAAGCGCATGGTGTTACTGCGATGCTGATAGATAAATTCGTGCAGAGTACCGCCTTGACTGCAATTCAGCGGGAGTGGGCAGTCGGGACCTACCTCATGGGTAACAATGGTAAGGCGTTACTTTACGCAACCTATGGTGGCGGCGGTACAGGTGGTTATGGTACGGAACACTATATCTCCGAGTATGCAACCAACATGGGCTTGGCGTGCGGAATCGTCACCGGCGGACCGCAAATTTATGAACGGAAGTTTGCCAACGGCCTTGTAGTCGTTAATGCGGATACAGCAACGCACGCGGCAAGTTTGCCACTCAGGCACGTCTACCATGATATTGAAGGGCGGTCGGTGACTAATCCGCTGGTTGTACCACCCACCAACGCCTATGTGATGACAACGCTCGCGGGAACTGGCTGTTTCTGAGCTAGCTGCCAGGAACACTGGCGGGCTTCTTTTCCTTTAGCGCAGGTTGGCAGAAAAGGCAAAGACATCGACATGAGGGGCTAATCAACCGTGGCAATTCATCAGGTCATTGACTACACGGGTCAAAAGACGTCGGAATTCGCATTGTGTGCTGTGCCGTATCCATGCTCGTCGTTGATATCGCGCATCAACACAACGTGAACTAGAGAAGACTCATCTGCAGGCAGCTTGCCCTCGGGAGCGGGTACGACGGCGATCGGATCGCATTAAGCATGTTGGCGGCCAGCAAATCGTAGCCCGCGTCGTTGGGATGATAGCCGTCGCCCGAGAAGTTCGATCGGGCGTATGTCCGAGGATCACATAGCGCGTCTACCACAGCAACATGCAAAGACGTTAGTCTGTTTATAACCTTCTTATCGATTTCTACGGAGATGTTCTGCAGTAAACGACGTTCCACGCGTGGGAAGCCTGCAGCAAAAGGTAGGCCGCCGAGGTTAGGGACGTTGGCGACAATGATCTTAGCGTTGGGAGATCTACTGCGAATCCCTCCGGTGCCGGCAATAAGGTCGACATAATCATTGCCGAACTGCGTGACTTCCTGATCGATAAAAGCTTGCGAATTCAAAAAACCGGCGCCCAGATTTACCGCCTGAGCAATCGCCAGCGTATCGTTCGCACCGGCGAATATCGTAATGATGTTGAGTCCTCTCGTTACATAGGGCAACTCCTGTTGGATGAGATTTCCAGTAGTGTCGCGCCCGTAATCCATGGCCATTTCCTGGATGTCGGGGCCGATAACGGCGCCCGAAACGCCCACATCAGTTAGGCGAACAGCCGTAGTATTGTTGCTCAACGAAGTCCGAATGTCGGGTACGTATCCCGTACCGCGCGGACAGTCGACAGGATGCGGTATCGGAGGATTCCCGTTGGTCGCGCAGGGACGACTGGATCCGACTCCTACCGCATCACTAGCGCCGAGTGCTGTGTACTGCACCACATGCGCGTAGAAGGGCGAGAAAACCGGCAAAAGATTCCAACTCCCGTTTGACGTCGAAGCGCTGCTGGGACCGCCAAACAACGCAAGGAAAATGGCCGCGGTAACAACCATAACGCGTGTAGAATTCGCGTAATTTTTCGGCAACGAACATACCTCCATCTTCAGTTAAACAGGTATCGTTCCGTTCTCCGGCGCGTATGGTGAGAGGCCGCGAGTTTGCATAATCAACGGGCCCCTACCATACGGTCACTCAGATCTTAGTGCTTTGTTGGAATGTGTAAGCGCTTGAGTATGCTGGGTGCTGTAGAGGGTGATTGCTCGCTCGTGATCGCGGCTGCCGGGAGGCGTGCAGCGCAGCGGTAGAATCGAACGGAGCCGCTACGATCCGATAGCTAAACGGCGTGTTGGACTGACCGGACTTCGCTTCGCGCACATCAAAGCCGCTTGGCGATCTTAGTGTCACATATAGCGAATTGCTCTCTCCGTTAGGAGTGATGAAAACGGTGTAATGGCGGCTCGCGTCCATCGCTTGAGCGAAAGTCGGGTCGATGCGAACGTGAGCGGCGCCGAACCGGAGCTGGCTCTCGCCAACATCCTCTATCGTTGGAGCAGCCTGCCTCGGCAGGTAGGCGATAACATGGCGACCGGACGCGGTGGCGGTAATAGCTTTCGGGCTGCCGCCGGTTGTGAGATTGCCCGCTAAGATCAAGTTGCCGGCATTGTCGAGCGACGCGACCTTTTTCAGTTTACCTTGAACATTCGTGAAGCCTTGGAAGAGCGTCCCGAACACAGTGGTGGCAACTATCGCCGGCTGCGCAAAGCTATCGGCTTCCATCGCGATTCCGTTGAGCGACGCACCGTTGACGCCGATGCCATTATTGCTGAAGCCGAGCGCACCGATACCCGTGCTCTGCGCAAACCCTTCGACTCCGGCTCCCGAGCCTGTTACGCCCGCGACGCCGAGATTGTGGGCAGAAGTGCCTTGGACGCCCACATTAGTTGAGCTCGTCGACGGATTCGCCGAACACCCCGATATTGCCGATGGTGGTTGCATACGTCGCCCCTTCGACGCCCGTTGCATGCAGAGACGTACCGAGGACACCTTGATTTGAGTTTTTCGTATTTGTCGAGAGGTCCGCGCCGTAAACAGCACTGTCCAAACCTACTTGCGGGTCGTGCGGATCATTCAGATCTCGGGTCGATCTTGTAATGGCATAAACGGCAGTGTTGCGTTTGGCTTCCGCTTTGATGGCGTAGCCGCCGCCCCTCTCCAAAACCAAAAGGCAGGCGACTGAGAAAGACGCGTCATCGCAGGCGGTTGCGGTCGAATCCGGATGAACCGCCGCAGCACCGCTTGAAGCCGACGCTGGTAACAAGAGTCCCGCTGTAATAAGCGCAACGAAAAATTTCAGGTTCATGAGGCTTGCCTTTCGCATCTTGTTGAAAGATGCAGATTTTCGGAGCATATGTGAGGTGAGCTTTAC
>JALYZK010000217.1 GCA_030945705.1 Vulcanimicrobiota bacterium
GCGGCTAGCATTCTTCGTCGCGTTGGTTATGAACCGCTCGTCATTACGCAGGGCGGCTACGGTGACTGGGCCGCTCATAACTGGCCAGTAACAAGGCGCTAGTGAATGTCTTTCTCGATGTGGTCTATGGGTTGTTCATTGGGTTTGCACTAGGTCTAACGGGCGGGGGCGGATCGATCATCACGCTCCCTGTGCTGGTATATTTAGTGTATGAGCCCGTGCACGCGGCGATTGGGACATCACTTGCAATCGTAGGCGGGATCTCAGCCCAGGGTGTACTTACACAACGGCAGAGGGTTAATTTCCGGTACGGCGCGATCATCGGTGCTCTGGGCATCATCGGAAACATTCCAGGTAGCGTCTTAGCTGCTCACGTGTCAGGCCGCACCTTGCTCTTGCTCTTCGCCGGAGTCATGCTGGTGGCAGCCGTCGGCATGATCTTCATGCGTCTGCCATCCGAAACGAACGTGGGTACCGCCCACTGGATCAACGTCGGGATCGTGGGAATCCTGCTAGGATTCCTCACCGGATTCTTGGGCGTGGGAGGCGGATTCTTGATCGTGCCCGCACTCGTGCTTGCTTTGTTTTTTCCAATGCGAACTGCGATCTCAACTTCACTATTTATTATCTTCTTGAACACAATCGTAGCGCTACTTTCGAGAATGGCAACGTCCCGCATACACTGGGGGGTGGCCGCCCTGTTCGTTTTGGGCGGGATGGTCGGGAATATTTTTGGCGGAATGATTGCCGTTCGGTTGGATCAGCGTAGACTCAAAACAATCTTTGGATTTTTTGTTATTGCCGTCGGACTCTTTACCGCCGCAAGCGCGTTAGACTTTATCGCCGTTCGCGTTAAATAGGAGCGCCCTTATGAAAAAAAATGAGGAATTAACACCATTCGAAGCACGAGAGCACATCGCGAGAGGCGCACTATTGCTTGATGTCCGTGAAAACGACGAATGGGAACGCGGACACGTTGATGGTGCACGTCACATTCCACTCGCGGAACTTCCCTTGCGGCTGGGTGAGCTGCCGTCAAGTGCTACTATCGTTTGCATGTGTCGATCCGGAAGGCGCAGTGCAGAAGCGCAGTCGATCCTCATGACGCTTCCAAGCATTGGCTCCGCCTACAACTTAAGCGGCGGTATCCTCCGCTGGGTCAAGGACGGTCTGCCGATTATTGGTACTGCCGAAGAATAAATGCTGCATCACGGGGCCAGTAGTGCCACGCTATGTTGATAAGCGCTGTGCTAATGGAACTATGGTGAACCCAGGATGGAGGGATAGGAAAGTGTCATGAGGTGATCTACCCTCCTATTGCCGGAGTTGGCTTCGCGTTACGTGATAACAGACAACGCGCTCGCAACGGCAGGAAATAAGCTTTCTTGAAAAAGTGCACTTGTATATGGGCCCTCTCAGCGGCCATGGCACTCGCATGGTTAAGCGCGCCGCAGTTCACGCCGCCTTGCCCATTTGCCAATACCGGGATCCCAGCGCGAACTTTGGTGTGCCAAATGACCATGCGAGTAACGACGCGAGCGCCGGCACCCAGATATACTTTTTCAAGAAAGCCTATTCCGTGCGCTGTGCGAGCACGTCTCTACTACCATGTAGTGGTTAGCCATTCGCTTAGCATCACAGCGGATCGCGACCCGCCCCATACCCGCGTATCGGTTAGCCGCCTGGTTTAAAATGCTCCTAGCACGGCGCATTAATGGGTCTATCCGGGCGCAGCGCACTAGACGAGAATCGCTTTTATCGACATAGCGAACCACTAGCAGCGCATAATTGTTTCACCACTTTGCGTTCGGTACCTGCGAAAGGTCGTCGCAAACATTTCTGACAGTTGCAGTCTAGTCTAGGCGGACCGTCACATGAAGTTGTAGTTGCAATCAAATTCGCTTTTGAGGGCGCAAACGGAGCGGTTCGCGATTTGTTCGAGATTGCAATAGCGTTACGATCTAAAGTCGCGGTACAGCTACACGGCTTTGCGCAGCGACTGCCATGCCGTTTCCGAGCAGGTGGGATTTTTGGAAGGTTACGAAATGGTCGGGATGACGACGCGCCGGAAAGCCTTGCTAGACGGGCTTTTTCAGGATTGCCAGGGATCGGTCGCTGGCTAGGGTCCCGAATCCCGTTGGGGCTACCAATAAATTGCTGTAAAATAAGGGTCTGCGCTTCCGCTTGTCACGAGCGTGTCACAGAATCCAAAACATTCTACCCGACGGACGTGTACGGCGTTCGTGGCAGCAGCTTCATTAATCCTGAAGAGATAAGAGAACGACGGCCAACCTGTAAGGACGCCGTACTGCGTCGTGCTCGAAGGGGTCGCCCATAGCGACGGCTCCCCAGTCCCAGTTGTCGGGAGCGACTTTTTGACGCACACTGCCGCTGTTTCTTCGCCAAAAAAGACGTTCATTTGGTCGATAATCGCCGGGGCGACGGCCGAAGCACTTGCCATTCGTAGGCGATGACCGCCGCAATAATTGCCGTTGCGCCAAGAATTTGCGCGAGCGAAGGCCGTTCGTTTAAGAGACCCATCGCGATTGCGACCCCGACCGCCGGCATTAGCGCAAACGTAATGCCGATGGTTTGCCCGCGAAGGTAACCGGATGCAAACGTTAATGCGAGAAACGGCAGATGCACAAACACCACACCAAACAATAGTGCCAGCAGGACGATTAGGGCACTGGCATGGCGGAGCGACTCAAACACGCTCGGAGACAAAAGAAACGCAAGCGAGAGCGTAGACGCAAAACCGGCTGATAACTGCCACGCCAACGAGTGAGGAGTGCGCATCGATCGATCGCCGCGTTGCAGTATTATGTATACGGCACCGCAGAGAGTACCCGCACTAACGAGCAATGTGCCTGTACCCCACATCGGATCAAGAGTCGTAGCCCGGAAGCTGACCGCCAGCAATCCCGCAACCGTGAATCCCAGCGGAATCCAAACACGCCGATCGAAACGCTCTCGCAGCAGGAGCGCTGAAAGCACAACAATGGCAATAGGTTCAGTGCCGGAAGCTATTGAGGTTACGCTTGCGTTTGTCATCGCGAGCCCGCTCACCGCGAGCCCGTAATTTAGTCCGGGAGACAGTACACCCAACGCGCACGCTTTAAGCACCGGGGAACCGCGCTGCGGCGCTTCGCCGAGGAAAAAGCAAGTAACCACTGCGCTCAACGCCGCACCAAAAAACATCAGTGTCAGCATGGCCACCGGGCTCAACACGCCAAGCAGTAATCGCATGGCGGGCCAATCCGCGCCGAATAGGGCGACCGCCGCCAATAGGGCCAGCACCGGTTTAACGCTGCGCAATTTGAGCGGTGGAAATTCGCTTATTCACTCGGGCGTGGCTACTGCGGCATCTTGCCTCATACATTTATTCGTCACCTGACCGGCACCAACCAAGCTTCCCCATTTAGGTATACGAAAGTCCTGTCTAAGATAACCTGCGCTCGCAAGGAACGGCGGAAATTGTGGCATACCGTCCCTCCGTGGAACGGATATTTTCCCGGCGGAGCGTTTTTTTTATGCTTGGAGGTCTTGGCATATTTACGTTCGCCCTTCTCGCGCTGGCGCTCAGACAACCGAGAGAACGATCAATGCCAGGCATAATTATCGGGGCAGATGAGCCCAATCTTATCGATCGTGCGGCCAACTCGCCGACGCTCGCCGCTGACCCTGCGGATGCCAACGTCATCTTGCTATCAGCACGAATCGATCGTCCAAAATTTTCCTGCGTGCTGTACCGCTCCGTCGACGGAGGAGCGCATTTTATACGAGTGTCAGTTCCGCTTCCGCAAAACTTCGATACATGTTATGCCCCCGACGTCACGTTCGACCGCCATGGAGATGCATATTTCGTTTTCTTGACGCTCAATACGCATCCGAAAGATCCGTTATCTGCGGGAAACGACCCCAATGGTGTTTGGCTCGCGCGTTCCACGAACGGCGGTGCAAAGTTTAGTACAGCCCGGCATATTCTGGGGCCAGATAACATTCAGGTGCGGATCGCCGCCGATCCTTTGCGCGATCGCCTTTACCTGCTGTGGCTTAACGGATCGGACCTTGAGAATCATACACCGCTGGGCTTGGGACCGCCGCCTAATCCGCTCAAGCTCTCTGTCTCAACCGACGGCGGGGCAACATTTTCCGCGCCCGTACAAGTAAATGACCCCAAACGCCAACGTGTAGGCGCAGCGAGCATTGCGGTAGATCAAAGCGGGACAGCATTTGTTCTGTACGAGGATTTTAGCAACGACCTCGACGACTACAATAACCGTGCTTTGCCCTTTACCGGCACATTCTCGCTAATTCTTACCCGTTCCGTAAATCATGGAAAAAGCTTCATTGAATCCGTGGTCGATGACCGGATCGCTCGGGCCTCGCGATTTTTAATATACTTGCCGCCCCAGCCGGCGCTGGCATTGAGCCCAGTCAAAAAGGCAGTGTTTGTCGCTTGGCAAGACGGGCGCGACGGCGCGCCGGACGTGCTTTTCAGGAGTTCAGAAAATTCCGGCAAAACTTGGGGCAACGTACAGCGCTTGAACGAACGTGGTGAAGAACCGGAAGCGGTAACCCTGCCAGCACTCTCGGTAACAACTCGCGGGCGGATCGATTCCGTTTTCCTCGCGGCTCACGGCAAAGGTACTCAGCTCCTCACAAATGTGATGTACACTCAGTCCAACGATAACGGTCAGACCTTTAGCAAACCAGTTGCCGTAACGTCACCACCGTTCGATGCGTATGTTGGTCCACTAAATCCTCGAACGCAGACCACTGATTTAGGAACGCGTCTTGCCTTACGCTCAGCAGAGGATCGTGCGCTTACAGCATGGCCCGATTCTCGTTTGGGCACGCCTGATACGGGACGGCAGGATATCGCATTTGCAAAAATTGATGCGACAATACCCATCGCAAAACGCCCGGTGAAGCGGCTTGGCGGCTTTCCCGAAAAAGCACCTCCGGGGACGCCGGCGCAATTTACGCCTCCTGATCCGGCTGCTGCCTGTCTAACGGCGTCGCCGCCTCGGGTACTTTTTCTCGCTTTGGAAGCCGTGCCCGATGAACTGCAAGGCCTGCGTTATTTCGTTTCAGATTGGGGACGAAACAAAAAATGTTTCAAAGGCCGAGTAGTTACCGACTCGGTTGGCATACGTGCGTTGAATTACGACATTCTGGTTGTTGACGTGAGCCCCCACATGACCGTCTCGCACGGCGCCGTCAACGACATTGCAAGTGTCGTGAAATCTCGAAGACCCGTTGCACTATTTATGGGACCTGCCAGCATGGTGACCGGAGCGAGTGCGCCGCAGGCCGTGGAAGCAATGCGCAAAGTCTTTCCGGGATTGATTATGACACGGACGTGTGCGAACTCCCAACTAACAAAGATGACTGGAGGACCGTTCGATCTGAACGAACATAGTTTCCATTACGAGAGCTTCGTGCACGGGGTTTACAACCTGGACCTGAGCGCGCGGACAGCTCCTTGGGCGCACGATCTTTGTAAAACGGGCAAACCCACCGTAGTTCGCACGGACCGGGGAATCATCGCAGGTTTTTATATCGCATACGAAGTTTCGCTGGCGGACAACAATACGCCGGCGATCACAGCGAAACGGCTTGTTGTTAACGTCATCCACGAGTTGGCGCAGCAATGAAAAGGCCACCGGTTTTCCGATGGCCTTAATTCGCGGAGACGCGAGGCCTAGCGCACGGGCACGAGGGTGTGTGCGCGGCGCACTTCTTGTGCGAACAACATTACGCCGATACCGAAAACTAACACACCGAGTAGCGCAATTAGCGTGATCGAACCAATCCATGCAGGCAGCATCGGCTGATTTGCCACCGTCGCCGCTACCGGTGCGTTCACCGGCGCTCCAGCCAGACCAGGGGCTGCGTGGTGACCCGCAGACGCCAAGGTGAAACCTACTTGAAACGACAAGCGCGCCGGTGTCCCGAACACTGGTTGACCGGTTTTATCGGCTTGCGTGGCGATAATCACATAGGAGCCATTCGCAATGTCCTTCGGCACCTGGAACGTAGTCTTGAAATTTCCAAATGCATCAGCGTGACCTTGTGCGAGGACGGGGCCCTGCAAGGAACCCCAGTGCAACATGATCGGATTGGAACCAGTGTCAAAGCCGTGTCCCGTGAGCGTGACGCCCGAGCCTCGTTCGCCCTGCAGGCTTCCGGTCAAAGTCGATAGATTCGTACAGGCGACGGCGCTCAGTACGCTGCTGGCCAGCAGCCCAACCGCCATTGCTGCGGCGAAAAAAACTTTTGCAAATGGTTTATGCATAGTGCTCCTTCTTAGCTTGTTCCATCATCCTGCCCTTCCGGCGCCGGGTCAATAGGCAGGCCGCCTGCGGCGAAGCATTACCGCCACTAAAATGAGGCAGGCCCCCGCACCAAGCAAAAAAGCGCCTCCAATCC
>JALYZK010000198.1 GCA_030945705.1 Vulcanimicrobiota bacterium
ATACGGCTACATCGCGCAGAAACAAATGGATGCCCCCGTGCGTCCCATTGATGCGCAGCACCATACGGCCCGGAACGCGTTGCACCACTAAGCCCGATTGAGAAGCGATATCAAATCTGCCGGTTCCCTCGTACAGCAACGTGTAATTGCCCGCCGGATAACGGATGTTGCCGTAAATGACCGTCTCGGCGCTTTCACCCGGGCGCAGCATGCGCACGTTTCCATCCATCGCTAACAGTAACGGCGCATGCAGTGAGCTCACCCACGGTGCCGCTTGCTTCATGGCATCCGTGAACACTACGCCGGCACCACCCAGTTGCGGCAAGTTCACGCCAATGAGCGTATCCCCGTTACCTCGCGCAAGAGCACTAGAAGTGCAAACAACGACAAGCCCACATACGGCTAGTAAGCGATACGCTAAAACAGACATCTTATTGCTACTCTACTCGAAAAGCTTCCGAAAAGCGTGAAAACCTTAAAAGTCGGACCCTCTACTAATAGTGCAGGTCATTAATGCCGCGCTCTTCAGAAACAACGGTCTAATGTTCGGCTAGACTTAGTGCACTAGCATACAAGAAAAAGAGTCCGTGGGGTAGAGGCTTTGCGAGTCTCGACAAGGTTCAGTCCATGGTAGCGCCTACGGGAATCGAATCCGCTAACACTCGCATCAACGAGTTTCGATAATTGCGTTAGTGCCGTCGTGTAAAGGTTTGCGATGACCATGAAACCCATCCAGTCGCGTTTTGTTGCTACCTGTATCCCCTTTCCGGTAGCAGACGGGTAGCAGGCGGCGTCGCATCCGTGAATTGAGAGCACCAATCGAGGCGCGATCCCCGGTCGCCCCCACAGCGAAGCGCAGTGCTTTCGGGCAGAATATTTTTGATATTTTGCATCCTCAGCGCAATTCTTTCGTTCCGCTAGGGGTTTGTATCATCGCCCGATACCGAAGCTGCGCGCCCTGCCGAACCTCGGGAGGATTCGCCACACCCAATCGTGCGTAGAAATCGAGAACCCATGTCGGATCTGGGTGCTCGATCAAAAACGACATCAGACTGGCTCCGACATCCGGCATACTTGATACGGGACTTCCGCGATGGCCCCAATCGATGACCGGTGGCGCAAGCCCGCCAGCAGGTAGCGAACCGTCTGGGAGCACCGAGAAGAACCACGATCGATCTCCGCGGGAGACCCGGGTTTTTAGGCCGAGGACGGCGCCGTGACGAGCAAGGACCGTGTCCAGATCGCTAGTTCGGGCGACCCATCCCCTCAGTCGGCGTCCTTCGTCCCAGGCGGATCGGACAGTTTCTGTCTCATCAAGTCCGAACCAGCGCGACCGCGCTGGCCTATGGGCAGCTGGATCGGAAGCGATCACTTCTAAGAAGACATCGTTAGACAAGCGCAACAAACTATTATGCGTGCCCATCTCGGGGTGGGTTCCACCTGCCTGCATTCCGAGTCCGATCTGATTGCGAACGTGCGCTACGCCTTCCTCAAGAGTAGGCGCGATTATGGTCAAATGGTCGAGCTTGAGCGACGGCACAGGCATTGTGTCGGTAATTTGTCTACTCTGACCTCTGGCCAAAACGGCGCTCCGCGTTCTCCGCACCACGCCCGCCCTTAAGCGCTTCGCTCTGCATGGCAGCAACGCACCGACTCCAACCTATGAGTCGATTACGCATTTTTGGACACACGCCGACGGCATTGCAACTCGACCCCTAGGGGGAGCGTGCTTAATTATGCAAGCCTACTTAATGCGTGGACGGGGCTAAAACTTGGCTCGGGGCAGCTTGGTCTTGTTAAGATCGTTGACAGTAGTTTCGCACGTAGAGCCACGCCAGTCGCTCGTGGATTTGGCGCAAATCGTCAGTAAGGGCAAGCACCACAAGGATTGAATTCTGACTTTTCATTCCGGCGCTACGCAGCGCGTGAGCAGACTGCAGTGGATATACGTCCATGCCGAAGCTCCGGTCGGCCGGGAGAAAAGACGAAGATGCAGGTGCGTGGACTTGAAATAGCCGCCAAAGAACCGCCGCTTGACTTGAAATCGAGTAACTTCAAAAACGCTTACAAATTCCTTAGCGCTAGATATCCGAAAGACGTTGTTGACGCCGAAGCCACGTTTAGTGTCAGTGATTTCCAGAGGTTTGAGGGTTACGGCCCTCCGGGTCCGTAGCCCACACTTTGGTTTGGTCGCGTAACAGCAGGTTTCTTCGCGTTCGATAGATGAGGCGGCGCTGGAACAATTGATGTCAAAGAGGTTAAGCCGATCCGGCCAAATGCGGTCCCGACGTTAACGACTAAATTAAGGTTTGGGGCCCGCAGTTTTATGTTGTCGGGGCGGCCGGACGTCCGCGAAGACGCATCCCAGTTGGGAGATCTGCGCAATGATTTCAATTTTTCACAAACGCCGCGCGCCCACCATCCTCTCAGGCGGCATCGTGGCACCCCTAGGTTCAGGGTCGCCAGGCGAGCGCTCGGGCAATGCATGAAGTAGCGGCAAGCCAAGCAAACAAAAGTTTCTTGCCTCTCGTTACAAGGCCGTTCTTATTTTTGAACGCAACGAAGGGACGATATGCGAAAACTATATATTTCAGGTCTTGCTGCGACGTTCGCGCTGGTTACTAGCGCGAGCATGCTCGTGGGCGCGGCCCTTACTCCAGCAAACGGTCCGCAGGGCCTTTCGGCCATTGCAGCGCTTCCGGCGTTGGCGGACGACGAAGGTAACAATGGCGATCGAGGCGAGGGTCGAGACAATTCAAAACGCCACGGCGGCAAGGGCTGTTACAATAAGGCCGGTCACGAGCGTGGCTGGTGCGGACACGGCGATCGTGATGATCGCGCCAACCATCGACATGCATACCCTACGACAATCAACGGCACCGTCATCAGCGTGAATGGAAATTTCGCGCAACTTCGCCGTGACGATGGTCGCGTGGTTACTGTTGCTGAAAACGGTAGTTCGCTGAATGTCGGCCAACATTATAGCTTGAACGGTTGCTACCGGAATAATGTATTCCTAGTCGGCTGCTGAAACTACATGGGCAGCGACTATCCGGGCGGCAACTATTCTCAAGTAAGCGGCACGATTGTGTCCCTAAACGCCAACAGTGTGACTCTCGCGGGGCTTCCGCCGGTGACGATAAACGTAAGCCAAGCGATCGCCACGGGCGTACTAACGGCGCATTGACACCCTTGCGCCATATCACCGCGTACGGTTACTACCAAAACAATACTTATAACGCCACGGCCATCCGCTGAACGATCGTTGACGCGAGAAGCGGAAAATTCAAATAACCGCCCAAACGCTAAGAAAAGCCCTCAATAATAGAGGGCTTTTTGTTAGCGGTTCAGACTGCCGCGAGTTGCGTCGGACCCAGCACGTTTTTCGTAGAAATTCGAATAGCGCGCAAGAGATCTAGTGCCCAAGCGCTGTCTGATAGCGAAGAAAAATCGTTTGCGCGATAAAATTTGATGTGCGGGTGCTGAGCGTTATGTCTTGAGCAACCGCTTTCTAAGCTACGCGACGTTACCTTTTTGGCATCACTTGGCTCAATTAGCTCACTATCTATCTTATGAGCCGAATGCGGTTTTTTGCCAATGAACTCGGCGGGAGACTTAGCCCGATGGCCGCAATGTGTGCGTTCGGGAGAATAGCTGAAAAGGCTGGTCTGCCGACTACGGCGCCGCACTCGACCGGTCATACGGTCGCGACCTCCTTAATACAGATGGAGTCGATCCAAGTACCGCCGCCTCGCCGCTAGGACACGTCAACGCGCATGTTACGCTTGCGATATATGCTCACCCCGTTTCCCGCGCACAGCGCGAAGCGGGCGATGCCTTGGGCGATCGCTCTCGACGCATCGCCGCCGAGCGATCAGGGGTGATTAATACGCCATGTTATGTAGCCATGGCAACCGATGTCAACCGCTCAGACTGGCGCAACGAAAAAAGCCCTTGGTTTTAGGGTTTCAATGGTAGCGCCAACGGGAATCGAACCCGTCTTTATGCCTTGAAAGGGCATTGTCCTAACCGATAGACGATGGCGCCGCACCAGCCATTTTCCCTTTCTAAGCGCGTCTGAGCTCAGCCTGTCAATTCAACACTTGCACTGAGCCAATAGGTGTGTGTAGAGAGTGAGAGCGCTTGGGATTCTTTGTACAGTTCAACAGTAAGTGGGCCCGGCTGGATTCGAACCAGCGCGCAACCAGTTATGAGCCGGCCGCTCTACCGCTGAGCTACAGGCCCCAGCGCGACGAAAGCCTTTCGACCGGCGTAACGCGCAGCCTCCCCTAATTCTTCTTCGATCGCCATGAGCCGGTTGTATTTTTCGGTGCGCTCGCTGCGCGACAGCGACCCGGTTTTTATTTGCCCCGAACCGGTAGCTACTGCTAGGTCAGAAATAGTGGTATCGCTGGTTTCCCCGGAGCGATGTGAAATGACGCAGCGGTACGCTGCTTTATGCGCCAACTGAACAGCATCGAGTGTTTCTGAAAGCGTACCGATCTGATTCACTTTGATTAGAATTGCGTTTGCAACACGTTCGTCGATGCCGCGTTGCAAACGCTGCGTATTGGTAACGAATACGTCATCGCCAACAAGCTGAGTCTTGGTGCCAATTGCGGCGGTCAACGCCGCCCAACCTTGCCAATCATCTTCGCCCAATCCATCTTCAATTGAGACAATAGGATAGCGCGCCACTAGATCTTCATAGAAATGCACCATCTGCTCGGCGCTGAATGCTTTCTCTTTCGTTTCAGGATAGTAAGCGCCGTCTTGCATGAACTCCGTCGCAGCGGCGTCTAAAGCGAGAGCGACGTCCGTACCAGCTTTGTATCCTGCACTTTCGATAGCTTCCATCAACAGGTTTAAGGCATGCTCCAAGGACTGCAAACGTGGAGCATAGCCCCCTTCGTCTCCAACCAGTGTGAACTGCCCTGCATTCCGCAGCAAAGTGCCGAGCGCCTGAAAGACCTCTGAGCCATAGCGCACAGCTTCGCCCAATGATGGGGCACCGATCGGGACAATCATGCACTCTTGGAACTGCAGTGCACCTTGCGCGTGTTTGCCACCGTTGATGACGTTCATCATCGGTACGGGCAGTTCGTACGCGCTTGGCCCACCTAAGTAGCGAAAGAGAGGGAGGCCCAGGCTCGTGGCTGCGGCGCGGGCTACGGCTAAAGAGATACCCAGCAACGCGTTTGCGCCAAACGTAGATTTATTGGGCGTGCCGTCCAGTTCACAAAGTTTAGAGTCGAGTTCGCGCTGTGCCGTCGCATCCAAACCCTCGATAGCCGGACCCAGCACGTCGTTGACGGCCGCGACCGCTTTTAATACGCCCTTGCCGTTATAGCGCTTGAGATCCCCATCGCGTAATTCGACCGCTTCATGTGCGCCCGTTGAGGCACCGGATGGCACCGCGACTTCTTCAAGCGCGCCGAAACTGGTCGCAACGCTGACAGCGACTGTTGGATTTCCACGCGAATCTAAGACTTCACGTGCACGTACGCCTTCAATGAGCGGGCGGCCGGAGCCGCGCAACAACTGCAGTGACACTACGCTTCCACCAGCCAACGTTCGAGGTCTGGCCTTCGGCCGACATACTCGTTCGCTTCGAAAAATATTGTCAGTTCGCGCTGCGCGCTGTGCGCAGAGTCGCTACCATGGACCAAATTTCGTCCAATTGTTTGGGCGAAATCGCCGCGGATCGAACCGGGGGCTGCTTTGATCGGATTTGTCAGACCTATGGTAGCGCGACAGCCTTCAATTGCGTCCGAACCTTCGATGCACATCGCCACCACTGGGCCACTCGTAATAAAAGCAACTAAACTCGCGAAAAACTCTTTGCCTTCATGTTCGGCATAGTGTTTTCTCGCCCGTTCCTCATCAACGTTCATAAGCTTCATCGCGATAATCGTATACCCGCGCCGCTCTAAACGCGTGACGATCTCTCCGACGAGGCCGCGCGCGACGGCGTCTGGTTTGCATAAGATGAGCGTTCTTTCAATAGCCATAGCGGCTTCCACATACGGGAGGGTATGCGCTATGGCCTTGTTAGCGTGTTAGCTGGAGTTCGCTGCCGCGGTGCGCGCGGCAATAAATTCCAATTTACGGCGCAAGACGTTGAGCACCATCGGCCAGGTGTAACGCTGAGCGGTTGCGTGCGCCGCGGCGTGCATACGGTGCACTTCCCGGCTATCTGAAATCGTTGATGCAAGATACGTTGCCAGTTCAAGACCATCATCTGTGTCACACACGATGGCGTTCACGAATGGCTCAGCGTATTCTTCGCCGGTTGCTCCGCACACGGGCAAGCCGCCGGCCGCCATAACTTCGAGCCCCACGAGCCCGAACGGTTCCTTGCCGCTGTTTGCCAAGACCGCGTCCGCGGCGGCATACAGAGCGAAGAGAGCAGATTGTGGAAGAGAGCAGACGATGTTCAGGATATCCGCCTTCGACTGCGAAAGCACTTGGAAAAAGTGCGGATCTTGAAGCGGCGCAGAAACTTCTTCAACTGAGAGACCCACGGATTTGGCACGCAGGGTTACCTCGCGGCCGTGGGCATCGTTTCCGTTGCCGCGCATCACCAACCGCGCTTTCCGACCGTTCTTATGGAGATGATCAACGGCATCGATTGCTTGCAACCAGCGCTTGTCGGGATCGAAACGCCCTACTTTAACCAGCAACGGATCACCGCTCAGCGATAATTGGAACTTCCTAACAAAATCCGCAGGCGGACCATCCAGCAAGCGTTGTGGGATTCCGTTTGGGATGACGAGCGCATTGACCC
>JALYZK010000073.1 GCA_030945705.1 Vulcanimicrobiota bacterium
ATACGCGCCTGCGATGAAAAAGGCCGTACTCGGCATTGCCGGTCGGAACGCGGATGAAGCGACGTACGGCGCGTTAATCAAGTTGGGTATGTCAAGCACGAATCCGATCGAGATGCAAAGCTACTTCACCTCCGCATTTTCGGCCAAGGACCCCGCCCTGGCGCAAAGGAGTTTGCAGATGGCGCTGAACTTACCGCCGCAGTTCGCATCATATGCTCCGGGCATTGTCGGTGGCGTCGGACAAGACCATCCGCATGTGGCCTGGGAATTCTTCAAGGCGAACAAGACGAAGTTGCTGAGCTCGCTCCCGACGTTCGAGCAAACCAACAGCATAACGGGGATTGCTCAGGCCTTTTGGAACGGCGTCCCGCAACGCGAACTGGAGGGCTACATGCAAGCCAACGTTCCGCCCGAGGGCGCTCAACTGATCGCGAAAGCTACCGAAGGCATTAAGCTTCGATATCAGAGTCGCGAGCGCATGATCCCGCAAATCGATGCGTATCTGGCCGCTTCACGCGGGACGGCGCCGCGCTAAAGCTGCGGCTCCTATGCCGACAGGAGCTTACTGCCGCAGTAACGATAATATCCAGCCTCTAATGGAGGGAACACATGAGCGTCTCAACACAAAATTTCCGAGTGACCGGTATCGACATGACGGGCTACATGGCTAAGGATACCAAGCGCGCGCTCGACTTCTACCGCAGCGTCCTGGGTTTAGAACCGACGACGCTGTATCCGAACGACATGGGTGCGGAATACGAGTTTGCTGACGGCACCACGTTTGGCATTTGGAATCCCGGTGATCAGATGCCTTTTCGAAGCAGCGGGGGCGTGATGTTCGCAGTCGATGATTTAGATGCAGCCGTCAAGAACGCGAAAGATTGTGGCATCCCGATCCACTTGGAGCACGAATCGCCCGGGTGCTTCATGGCGATGACCGAAGACAGCGAAGGAAATCAAATCGTCCTTCACAAGCGCAAGAATACTTAATCCTAATCCGGGCTGAGAGCCTCGATTGCGTCCGTTGATTCTTTAACGATCGCGGCAAATTCAGTTAGCAGCGTTTGGTCAGACTCGCTCAGAGTCTGACCCTCGCTGCTAGCGAGATAAGCCCTTTGGATCGCTTGCGAATCGAGGCCGCGCGAGGCGGCCGTCAGAATCGCCCGGTACGGATTTTTACATCCCAACCGGTATAGCGTATCACCAGTTTCACAGAGGGAAGACGGGCCCAACGTCGTTTTCTTCATGCTGCTAGGGCCTTACCAGCGACGACTGCGGCCACTCACCGATGAGTGCGCCAAAGAAGCTGCCGCTTCTCAAATCAAGTACGGTTGTTGGTCTAGAGCGGGGTGCGTCGGCCCAGGTTCGCTGCATTCCGTAGCAGGCGACGACTTGATCACCCGTGCGAAATTCGCGCACCATCGGCGGTGCGGGTGCGCCTGATATCCGCAAGGCGACACCGTTGGCGAGCGTCATCCGTCCTGATTGATATTCCGCCGGTCCTACCGGCATCCCGATCGAAGCCACTCTGGTGCGGACGCATGGAAGCGTTGGGTTATCGGTACTTGCGCCGGCCACTGTGATGTCGACGGAGACAGTGCGTTGCGCCGGCTTTGTTTCCCAAGGTCGGCGATAACCCAATGTCAGTCGTGTAGTACCTGCCGCCAGCGCCTTGAAGAGTAGCGTTGCGGTACCGCCTGCTCCCGCCGACGCACTGTTTGGTTTCGAATAAGCTCCGCCGAGCATCTGCACAACGCCGGGGCGCGAGAATCGGGAGTACGACCAGCTATAGCCGGTAGTGCGATTTGAGGAAAGAGCGATCATGAAGTACTGATCGGCATTAACATTCACCGATCGCTGGCTTTCGCTGAAGACCATGGGCGAGACGGTGGAAGTTGCCGCAAAAGCTTTGCCGGGAAGAAGAAGCGTCCCTAAGAAGGCCACTACGCTTACAAGTGACGTGTATCGGTAAGTCATTTCGTATTCTAGTCCGTAGGAGTTTCGCGTTCCTTGAATTCCGTTGGCCATGGCTGTCGTGTCGATTCTCGCCCACGCTGTTCGTCTATTGGGTGAAGGAGAAAAGATTTATGAAATTTGTTTGTTTGATCTACGATCCCACGCCTGAGGCGGGCTATCAGGAGGCTTACGGACGGTTGGTGGACGAGGCCTTAAAAAGTGGCGTCATGCGTGGCGGAGATGAGTTAACACCACCAGCCGGTGCAAGAACGCTCCGCGTACGCAACGGTAAGCGCACTCTGAGCAATGGGTCGTTTCCCGAGGCGAACGCAGCCTTGAACGGTTATATGATCTTCGAATGCGCATCGCTCGACGAAGCGACCGAATGGGCGGCAAAAATCCCTGGTGCGCGTACCGGCTCGGTGGAGATACGTCCAGCCGTTCAAAACACTGTCGAAAATTCGGGGCCCTAAAACGTCTTATGAGTAGGACGGCCGGGTTGGCGTCCTACTACGAAGGAGAGACTATGTGTCCGGTTCACGTGACCTCGGTCGCAATGTTCGCGGCAAGCGCGATTTCGATACTCATCAATAAAATTGGTATGACGCTGCACAAGGAGGGAAACAAAAATGGTTAATACACCGTCGGTTGTCTCACGCGAACAGTGGGTGGCTGCGCGCAAGAAACTGCTTTCCAGAGAAAAAGAAGCGACGCGCGAGCGCGACAAGCTGAGCGCCCTGCGGCGGGCGCTTCCAATGGTTGCAGTCGACAAAACGTACATCTTCGAAGGTCCGGATGGTTCCATCAACCTTCGCGAGCTCTTCGGGGAACATTCGCAGCTCATTATCTATCACTTCATGTTCGATCCGAGCTGGGAGGAAGGATGCAAGAGCTGCTCGTTTTTCGCAGACAATTTCGCCGGCGCGCTCGTTCATCTGGCCGCGCGAGATACTTCGTTCGCGGCAGTTTCCAGTGCGCCGCTTGCAAAGATCCAAGCGTTCAAGAAGCGTATGGGATGGAGTTTCCCATGGATTTCGTCCTTCGCAAACGACTTCAACTACGACTTCCACGTGACGCTGGATCAAGCGAAGGGCAGCCTCGAGTATAACTACGAGAACGCGTCGGCACTCCGCCAGGCCGGTAAAATTTGGGTCGAGGACGGTGAACTGCCTGGCCTCAGCATTTTCTTGCGCGACCGCGACCGAATCTTTCACACCTATTCGACCTACCAGCGCGGCCTCGATCTCTTCCTAAACACCTACAATTACCTCGATCTCACTCCTCTGGGGCGCCAGGAAGAAGCGGATCCGTACGTCATGGCCTGGGTGCGCCATCACGACAAATACTAAGCATCTCATTGCCCGCAGCGGGCGGAATTTATCAGAGTAAGGGGAGCGGTTTAACGCTCCCCTTCGCGCTCGGTATCCGGTTTGGTAATCCAGCCGCCCAGAGCGCTCCTCACCATTTGTGCGACGGTGCGAGCAGAATAATGTTGCTGGAATACGAAAAGGCGATTTGATTAACGCGGTTGACGACGGGGAGATGGTCTTGCTTTCGGCGCTACGCGCAATGCCCTCTGGGCGTGAAGAAAATCAAACGTGTTCGAT
>JALYZK010000118.1 GCA_030945705.1 Vulcanimicrobiota bacterium
ATCCTACACCCAAAACGTGCGACTGGAGGCCCCTTTTCGATTTGCGTCTTGGGCAATATTCGCTATGTGAAAGATCCGATGCGTGCCGCCTATGCCGTACGCACATTGCCACGCGACCTGAATGTGCGGGTCGTCCAGGCGGGTCTCACTCTAGAAAAGCGGTACGAAGATGCAACGGCGCGTGAGTCCGCCAAAAATCCCCGCTATAATTTCCGCGGTGCGCTCTCTCGAGCGGCGGCACGCCGGCTTCTTGCCCGAAGCGACGTCCTCGTCCAATCCTCGCGCATGGAAGGCGGTGCAAATGCAATCTGTGAGGCGATTGCGGCAAGCGTGCCCATAATCGCATCGCGCATTCCCGGTAATGTTGGAACTCTTGGAGAGGGCTATCCGGGTCTTTATCAGGTTGGAAGCACGGATGCGCTTGCAGCACTGCTCTACCGTGCGGCGACTTCTCCGGCGTACTACGCGAATTTAGAAACCGCGTGCGCAGCCCTCAAGCCGCTCGTCAGGGAAGCACGAGAGCGGCAATCGTGGCAACGCCTCCTCTGCGGCACTCGGATCGGGCGCGAGCCTTTGGGCAAACGTTGAGTTAACGACAGTGAAACCATTCCACCAACGGTGAATTATTATTTGCATAGTGGTGCGTGCCGACGGCCCATACGTCTTTTAGCAAAACTCCCCGCAACTCAAATGAGTCGCGCTGTTCTTGGCGTTGAGGCTGGGCACGATAGACCAACGGCCCCCAGCCAGGTGTTCCGTTAACGTTTGCTGGCGCGATCCGTCGAAGAGTTGCCCAACCGCCCAGACGTCGTTAGCAGAAATCACCGCAACGCTCTCTAAGAAACTTTCAGTGTTAGCATCGAGGCACCGTGAGCGTGTTAATTTTCTTTATGGCGCGATTCTCGGCGGGCTAGGAGTAATTGGCAGCGTCCCGGGGTATTTTGGCGGCTCACGTTTCACGGGAAGACTTTACTACTGCTCTTTGCGGGAAGGAATGCTCATTGCAGCGATGGGAATGCTTTTCATGCGGCTGCCATCTGAAACTGAAAAAGGCAAAGCCCACTGGATCAACGTCGCAATCGTAGGAGTTTTGCTTGGCTTTTTGACCGGTTTCCTAGGCGTCGGGGGCGGGTTCCTCATCGTGCCCGCGCTCCTTCTGGGCCTCTTCGCTCATAGAAGTCGCAGCGAACTCTTCGAGTGAGAATTTACCCTGGGTAAAGGCGCTGCCGCTATGCAGCGCCCTTAGGTTGGCCCTTACTTATGCGGCATGACGCCAATCATGGTGCGGGGCCCCATCGCGGCGATCTCCAGGATCGTTTCGCCTTTCGCCATTGCGTAGTGATGCAATCCTGGCGGAACCGAAATGAATCCGCCGGCGGGTACGGTTTTCATTTTGGCAATGTTCATCTTATCGCCCAATCCAACCATCAAAGATCCGGAGATGATTGTAACGTTCTCAAGTTCACTGTGAGAGTGGGGACCGAATTTTGTGCCGTCTTTGACCTTTACACGCATGATATAAGGACCGCGCTTGGATGGATTACCCATCAGTATCGCCATTTGCGCGCCCGCCATCGGACCGCTCGTCATTGCGGTCCAGTGGGTTTCGGTCGGCAACACGATAGTGGGTGGAGACGCGGAAGCTGGGAGCGGTAGCGCGAACAGCAACAGAAGTGCCAAAAATAGACGTGGTTTCATAGAATCTCCTTAGGTCGCGAGGTCACGAAATATGGCCTTTCACAACCTTTGACAGCCGAGCAGCACCCCCGCCCTCGTCGTACGAATTGCCGACCCTCAGCAGGGGACTTGGCTCACATCGAGGTTATTTACCGAGGCTATGAACATGCCGGTACTTACGGAAGTGAAGAACGGTTGCGGCGATTGTGGAAGTGCGTTGTGTCGTGACGGTAATGCACTCGCTGCTGCGTAATTCAGGCCGTCTTGAACACCAGGCCGTACTCATCTGCGATAAGCCCGTAGCACTCGCACGCCGCTTTGACGAGTGCGCTTTCTTTGCGAATTGTAACGTTTCCCCGGGTGTACTCAATGGCTCCTTGCCGCTGAAACTCACCCGCGGCCTCAGTGACTGACGCACGGCGGATGCCAAGCATCATCGCAAGGAATTCTTGCGTTAACTTAAATTCTTTACTGCCCGCTCGGTCGCGCGTGATCAGCAACCAGCGCGCACATCGCTGACGGACGGAGTGCAAAGCGTTACATGCCGCAGATTGCGCTAAAACATTTATCGTCGCTTGCGCGTAGCGCAGGAGCAGACGATGCAATTCCGGCGAAGTGCTTGATTGTACCAACTCCTGAACGGTTGCTCCATCGACGCATAATGCAACTCCCTCCAGCTGACAGAGAGCGCGTCCGCGCAGCGGTTGAGCGCCAAGCGCCACCTGAAGACCAACCATGCCTTCACGTCCGATGCTGCCATACTCCACTGCGGAGCCGTTGCCCATTTCCGCGATCATGGAGACGAGCGAGGTCATGGGAAAATACACCATATCCGCAGGTTCTTCATACGTAAATAGGACCTGCGCGTGCTTTAGGGTCACGACCCTGCTGCCGGCCAGGAGCTTCTTGTACTCGACTGGCGGTAGATGCTTGAGCAGATTATTGACCCTCGGGTCGACCGCTTCGTGCTCATGCTTCATGTACGCCCTTACTTTAGAGAATTAAAGGCGGAATACTTTATTCGACAGACTTCCTCGCATTTGTGATTTAGGTAGCAGGGGAGCGCGCCCGCCTTCCCGTGCTTAGGGTAGTTAGCGTGTCCGATTAAGAGGCATCACCCTCTACGCCCCGCAAGACTTTCTTTATCCAACGCATCAAGGAAGCGCTTCAGTTCGGAGGCGCGCTCGACGCCGATCTGCTTACCTGTTTTGGTTTTCAGTCGGGCCGGAATATCGTGCAGGAATGTTCTCAAGTCTTTAACCGCAGGCGCAAAGCTCGCAGCTTTGGCGCCTGTGAGCGATAGTAATCGCGCTGCCCCGATGCTACCCAAGAAATCAAGGGAGTCGGCGTCATGCAGCACGATCGCTTCTGGCGTTTGGCCGGGGTCAGTGTAAAACATGTGACCGTGTTCGGCCTTCTGCACCGCACCGAGTTTGCTCATTGGGAAACCGGCGTCGCGTAGAATCTTGCCGCTTTGCTGCGCCGCGCAATCCCCGTGTTCCATCTTTGCGTCCGTACACGGCATAAAGGCGGACATATCGTGCAAGAATGCTGCGGCGAACAAAACGTCGGTGTCGATATCCAAACCGTCGCCGCGCGCCAGCTGCACGCCGAGCAGATAGTTACGCTGCGAATGCTGCCAACCCCATGCGGGATGAACAAATGTTTTACGCGCCAAGTCATAAATCTTGACCTTCCACGCCGCGTCAAGTGCGACACCTGTTGCAGTTGGCGCGACTTGTTGCGCGAGGGCCGGAGCAACACCCAAAAGGAACATCATACAGATAGCCAAGAACGTCCGTCGCATCGTTCGTCTCCTTAAGATCAGTGC
>JALYZK010000136.1 GCA_030945705.1 Vulcanimicrobiota bacterium
CGCTATCTGGGACAGAGTTTTGAATTGACCGTACCTTGGGCGAATTCACTGCAACAAAGTGTCACCGCCTTCCATACCATGCATCGCGGCGTATATGGATACGAGAGCCGCAGCGACGAGATAGAAATTGTGAATTTGCGAGTCCAGGCCGTTGGACCGCCTCGCCCAGCGAACGATGCAGCAGGTAATTCCAGGGGACATAAGCGCATGCCAGAAGCAAAGGCACGATCCCGCGCAGTTTGGAGCAATGGAGCAATGCACGAGACAAATGTTTACACTCGCGAATCGCTCTGGGAGGAACACCCCATCGAAGGGCCGGCAGTCATAGAACAATTTGATTCTTGCACCTACCTAGCTCCCGGATGGAGCGCTCTCCACGATGCACGCGGCAATCTGCAGTTACGTTATACATGACGAAGCGATGAATGACCATGGCCTCGAACATTGGGCCAGAGGAATACTGATGTTGCAAACGCGCGAACTTGAAAAAGCACGCCGCAAGCACGCAAAGGCATCGCACGATACTGATGGACTGCATAAGATTCGCACGCGCGCCCGGCGCTTGCGCTCGGCGCTTGAGGATTTGGCGCAATGCACTTGCGGTGAGGGTGCCTTTCTTTCGGAGGTAAAACGTCTTGGTGACCGGACAGGAAAGGCTCGAGACGCTCAGGTCCTTTTGGAGCGTTTACAACGCTACCGGCAAGTTGCGGGCTCCCAGGAGCGCGCCGAGATCGACCGCTTAATTACAAGGCACCGGAAGCAAGTTAAGAAGTGGAATAAGGCGGCTTTAAGTGCAACCGCCGCATTCAGAGTTCCGCCGGAATTCTCATGAAGGCACGCGACGTCGCGATTGACCCTTTAGACACACCAGAAACGGTAATGCAACGCATCGTTGCCGTGCGCTTTGCTGAATTGTTGCAGCGTTCGGCTGACATGGCTTCCGGAAGTTCGCAAGGGTTACACCATATGCGGATCGCCTGCAAGCGACTGCGCTACGCGTTGGAAGTTTTCAGCGAAGGCTTACCGCGGCTTACTAAAGCTGCATTGACGCTGCGCGAGTTGCAAGACACACTCGGTGAGTTGCACGACTGCGACATCTTGGCAGAAACGGCTCAAGCATGTTCGGCTGAGCGCCTGTACCATCGCCTCTTGCGGGACCGTACAAAGCTGCTCATCGCAACTCGTGCAAAGTGGACGGATGCTTTTGGCCGGGGCGGCGGTTTTACGGCACTGATCGCCTACGCCCGTATGGCTGCAGTATGACCGGCGTCGATCCGGTCACCAGCGAGGTCATCAAGAGTTCACTCGTCTACGCCAGCGAAGAGATGGGGATTGCGGTGCGCAACAGTGCGTACTCACCGAATATCAAAGAGCGGCTTGATCATTCCTGTGCGCTGTTCGATCCCGATGGCCGGCTGATCGCTCAAGCCGAACACATTCCGGTTCATTTAGGTTCTTTGCCTTGGGGATTACGCACCACCCTCGGGTTTTTAAAGGGACGGAACGTACGATTCGCGAGCGGAGATATGTGGGTCGTGAACGATCCTTATATATCGGGGACGCACCTCAATGACGTAACGGTGATCCGGCCCATATTCGATAATGCGCGCTTGGCCGGATTCGCTGCCAACAAGGCCCACCACACTGACCTTGGCGGCGCCGCGCCAGGCTCGATGTCGGCCGATGCAACCGACCTCTTTGCCGAAGGATTTATCGTTCCCCCGATCCATTTGATGCAGCGCGACGAGATCGTGGGTGACACGATCGCCTTGTTTCGCGCTAACTCCCGTGCTCCGGAAGCGCGCAGCGGCGACCTGAAAGCACAGATTGCCGGCAACATTACCGGTGAACGGCGTTTGCTCGAACTCATCCGCCGCTATGGTCCCCACACCTTTGAAGCGGCGATAGAACGAATCTTGGATGAAAGCGAACGGCGCATACGCGCTGAGCTACGCGCACTGGGGCAAGGGACATTTCGCGCCGTTGATTTTCTTGAAGATCAGCATGGAGATCCTACCGTCCGGATTCAACTCGGCCTAACGCTGTGCGACGGCCGTGCGGTACTTGATTACAGCGGCACGAGCGCTCAGACCACTATTCCACTCAATGCTGTGTACGGCGTGACGCTGTCCGGCGTCTACTATGCATTGCGCGCGGTCTGCGATCCAACCATCCCGATGAACGAAGGTTGCTTTCGCCCGATAGACGTATGCGTACCGGCCGGAACGCTCCTCAATCCGCTACGACCCGCCCCGGTATCGGGCGGCAACGTGGAAACAAGCACGCGAAATGCTGATGTCGTAATGCAAGCGCTCGCGCAAGCGGCGCCGGATCGCGTTCCCGCATCCAGCGGGGGAACCATGAGCAACGTCATGATGGGCGGACTCTCGAACGCGGGTGAGAGCTGGGCGTTTTATGAAACGAATGGATGCGGTATGGGTGCCCGCCCTAACATGGATGGCATCGACGGCATTCAATGTCACATGACCAATACCCTAAACACGCCGATTGAGGCGATCGAACGCTATTATCCGCTTCGAATCACACGGTATGAGTTAGCTGAAAACACGGGTGGGGAAGGGCGCTTCCGCGGGGGTTGCGGCTTGATTCGTGCGCTCGAATTGCGCGAAGGGACTTGCCGCGTTTCCTTGCTTGCCGACAGGCATACGTTGCATCCGCAAGGTTCGCTTGGTGGCGAAGCCGGCGCGTGCGGCGTTCACATGCTCCAGCAGGATCGGCATTCGAGAAAACTGCCGGCAAAGACGACACTCAACATCTCTCCCGGCGACATTATCATCGTGCAAACACCCGGCGGCGGCGGATACGGAGTATCAATGGCGAAATGAGCGCCGCAGCCATCCTAACGATTCGATAAGGAGAATCACATGCGGCCTTTCGTCGGGTTAACCGTTGCTTTAGCTGCCATTGTGCTCGCAGGCTGCGGTGGAAAAACGACAATCGGCAGCGGAGTTCCGACGCCCGCTCCACCCTTCACAGCCAGCGTCACCAATGAGTTCGCGATCCCGACCGCGGGAAGTGCACCAACCGGCATTGTCAATGGCCCCGATGGAGCGCTTTGGTTTACCGAACAAAACGGCAACAGAATCGGGCGTATGACGGTGACCGGTGCATTCAAAGAATATGTCGTGCCTACACTAGGCGGGCAACCCTCAGCAATTACCGTCGGCCCTGACGGTAACCTGTGGTTTACCGAATCTGCCGCAAACAAAATTGCAAAGATAACGCCAGCAGGCACGATCACTGAATATGCTGTGCCAACGTTCGGTTCCGCACCTGTGGGAATCACCGCCGGACCGGACGGAAATTTATGGTTTGTTGAGTCGAATGCCAATAAGGTTGGAACGATCACAACTGCTGGCGTAGTCTCGGCCGAATACCCTACAGGCAGCGCTCCGCTGTCAATTACAGCAGGTTTCGACGGCGCACTTTGGTACACAGAACCCGCGACCGCCCGGATCGGCCGCATCTCAACCTCAGGTTCTTTACAAGAATTCCCCGTACTGACGGTGAGTTCTGGGCCGGCGACAATCACGCGCGGTCCAGATGACGCGCTCTGGTTTACGGAAGTAATCGGGAAAATCGGCCGCATTTCAGTCGGCGGAACCGTAACGGAGTATGCTTCGCCCGGAGCGGGCCTTGCGGGCATAACGGCTGCTGCGGATGGAAATCTTTACGCCATCGAGGGCTCAGTTATCTCAACCAATCATATCGATCGTATTACGACTTCCGGTACAATCACACAGTACGCGGTGCCAACCACCGCGGCAGGTGCGAACATGATTACGCCCGGTCCCGACAACGAACTGTATTTTACAGAGACCTCGGCGAACAAAATCGGCCGCTTCGCGTTCTTTTAATCAGACTTCTTTCGCTGGGACTTAAGCCATGGCGTCACATTTTCGGCAGGCACTTCACAC
>JALYZK010000164.1 GCA_030945705.1 Vulcanimicrobiota bacterium
AGCTAGCACCGCTTGCTTTTTGAGGAACGATTTTGTGAAACGACTTATCGCCCTTTGGGCCTTGCTATTGGTTCCGGCGTTGCCGTTGCCCGGTGAAGCGCAAGCCTTAACCGGCCCACGCATCGGATTGCCTGCGCCGCCCTTCGCGCTGACGACCATCGATGGGAGGCGCGTAAGTCTCGATTTCTATAAAGGCAAGACGCTGGTTATCAATGTCTGGGCAACCTGGTGCCCGCCTTGCAGGCAAGAAACCGCCGACCTCATTTCTTCGTATAAGGTGCTGCACAAAAACGGCGTTGAATTCCTGGGTGTTGATTCAACGGAACAGGCTCCCATCGTGCGCGCGTTTGTAGCGGCTAAGTCGGTACCGTACCGCCAAGCAATCGATAGTAACAAGGCGTTTGCAAAGGCCTACGACATACGCTATTTCCCAACCACCTACGTCATCGACTCCTCCGGAATAGTGCGCGCACGGTATATCGACGTCATGTCGGTGGCGCAACTGGCGGCGTTCGTAAAAGCGGCACAAACCGGGCAGAACGGGGTTATCGCTTCGGCTCAGCAGCGAAAGATCGACGTGCTTCTGTCGCCGGACAGATTCAATTTCTCCGCAGATGCGGCCACCGTTCGGGCTACCGTAAGAGCCGTGAACAACGCTATCGACAGCTCAAAGGGCCTCGTCGATTCGAGTGATCCCGCTAAGGGACTGACCGTCGATTTTCTGCGTACCACGGCCGAACAAGCGATGCTGCGCGACCAGGCAATTTCGGCGTTTCAACCGGTGGCAAAGACCGCAGCGGAGCGCACGCTGCTCTTGCGCATGGAGGGCGATGCTGCGACCGACAAGGAGCTTTGGCCGCAGGCAATCGGCAGTTATCAAAGTGCGCTGGCCCTCTCACCCAAAGATCAAGGTGCGCTCTCGGGCCTTGCTTTTGCAGCCTATGAGCTCAAGGATTATAGCAAGCAAATTGCAGCCGACGAGCAACTTGCAAAACTTGCTCCAAGTGCCGACATTTACGTGAGTTTGGGCAATGGCTACGTGGCACGGAAAGATTATAAGGCAGCAGAAACTGCCATGGCCTCCGCCATCTCTTTCGCGCAAACTGACGTTGCAAAAAGGCCGCACGATGCTAAGGCAATTCGCAGGCTTGCATGGACGCACTTGTATAGCGGCCGTACGTATGCAAAAGCCGGCGAACGTGCCGCCGCCCATCGCGAGTTTGCGCAGCTTATGACGTGGACGTTGAAACTACCAAAGAACGACGAACGCTACGCCATGTACTTAGAAGAAGGTCAAGAAGCAGATATCGCACTCGAGCTTGCTAGCGGCGGAAAAACGAGCGTGTCGCTGGCACCTTGGACCGGCGCGGATCTTCCGGGAAGCGTCGCCAGCACCATTAAGTATCGTCTGGTGGTAGCCGGTAACCCCAAGCGAAGCGTGACATTGCGCGCTACCGATCTGTCGAAGGGATGGATCGCGTCGTTCTGTAGCGATCGCGTCTGCGCACCGCTGCGGACCGCAGTGGTCATACCAGCTTCGGGAGTAAAAATCGTCGAATTCCAGCTCATCAAAAACGACCCCAGGGCCTCCAAGCGAACGCGCGTCAATGTTGAAGCGTCTGACGGTAACATTAAAGTGAAGGCCCGCGCGGCGGCGGTTGTTGCCGCCTTCTAAGTTTCCGTGTCACTTTGTAGGACGCTTCCGTGGCATGCGCAGGCTCTATCCGTGTCATGCTGAGGATCTCGAAGCATGTGGCATTGCGATAATTCTCACGTGAAAAATGGATTGTGCCGTTTTTCTTCTTCGATCGTCGAGGGCGGTCCGTGACCCGGCATTATCACCGTTTTGTCGGGCAAGCTGAAGAGTTTCGCGCGAACGCTGTGTAGGATATCAACGTAGGTCGTTTCGTCGCCGTATGCTCCGCCAACGCTTCCCGCAAAAAGCGTGTCGCCGGTAAATACCGTTGTCTTGAAAACGAACGACGATGATCCGTCGGTGTGGCCCGGCGTGTGGAGCATCCGTATGCGCACGTCATCACCGAACGCCAGCTCTTCGCCATCCTTGATCGCAAGAGCACGCTCTGCAAGGGCACCGATGGCATGCGAGTCGGCTTTATGCATGACGATCTGCGCCTGAGGGAAAGCCGCCGCAACCTCGGCGCTGGCATCGCAGTGATCCGGGTGTTTGTGCGTAATTAAAATATATTGCAATCCATAGCTGCCGTCGCGCAGAACGTTCAACAAGTTTTGCGGTATACCGGCGGGGTCGACCAGCGCGGCGCGTTTGCCGCCTTGGAGGAAAAATACATACCCGTTACTCGGATGCGGGTCTTGCGGATGGTGCCGCACGTCAGCGAGTTCCAGAGCTGGCGGATGCCAACGCTCGGCCGCCGCATCGGCAAATTTTGCCGGATCCAACTTAAGCACTACGGCCAGAGCGCGTGCCTGCGTATCGTTGGGTACGCCTCGTCCATTCGCCCACGCTGAGATCGCAGCAGCTGGGAGCTTTGTCTCGCGCGCGAGTGCTGCGGCATCCAAGCCGGCGCCGCGCTGAGCCTTTTTTAGAACGTCGCTAAATTCATCTTCGAGCATGACGCATCCGTTCGCGGTGCAACCGGAGACCTACTTGATTCGGTCGAAAACTGCAGAATGGAACGGGTTATCATTATTGGGTCGGGCCCCGCCGGTCTGACGGCCGCTATTTACTGCGCGCGCGCAAATCTGGCGCCATTAGTGCTTGCGGGTGGAATGTACGGTGGACAGTTGATGCTCACGACCGAGGTCGAAAACTACCCCGGTTTTCCTCAAGGGATTATGGGACCTGATCTGATGGTCGCCTTCCGGGAACAAGCGCAGCGGTTCGGCGCAAAGATTCACAACATCGATGCATCAAGCGTGAATTTCGCAAATAGACCACTCGTCGTGCGAACAGATGAAGCGGAATACGCTGCCGAAACGGTCATCGTGGCTACCGGCGCGAGCGCCCGCTGGCTGAATATTCCAGGCGAGGAAAAACTGCGTGGCCGGGGCGTCTCAACTTGTGCGACATGCGATGGCGCTTTTTTTCGGGACAAGGAAATTGTTGTGGTCGGCGGTGGAGATTCGGCGATGGAAGAAGCGTTATTCCTTACGCGCTTTGGCAAGGCGGTAACCGTAATTCACCGCCGCGACTCCTTGCGCGCGAGCAAAATAATGGTGGAGCGTGCGCGCTCTCACGAAAAGATACGTTTCATTTGGAATACCGTCGTTGACGAAGTTCTTGGTGACGGAATCATGAGTGGGTTACGCTTGCATAACGTGGTCGATGAGAGTTGCGCAACGTTTGAGGCGGATGCCCTATTTATCGCAATCGGGCACGATCCCAACACGGCGATTTTTCGAGGGGAACTGGGTCTGGACGCAGCAGGTTACATCCGCTCCGACGACGGTGTAAGTACCGACGTTGATGGCGTTTTCGTGGCCGGTGACGTATATGATATCCGATATAAGCAAGCGATAACGGCGGCGGGATTGGGTTGCCGGGCAGCTATGGACGCCGAGCGATACCTGGAAGCCCTGGAGTTTCGAATGGAGGCGTTAACGTAAGTTCGTAAAGGTACTCATCTCCAATTAATCCGTTACCCGAATCGACTCGCTCGCGCATCTGCACGCGCCTGAACCCCAAAGATTCAATCAGCCCTACTGATGCATAGTTTTTAGTGTTCATCTCCGCAAACACGGTGCGAATGCCGTGCTCGAGCTGCAAGTGGTCGATAACCGCGCGCGCCGCTTCAGCGGCATAGCCCTTTCGCCAGTGTGCACGATGAATGCCATAGGCGATGTACGCTTGGGTTGCCGGGCCGATCGTAGCTTGCGTTGCGCCGATGGGTTCCCCATTGCGCTTTAGAAACACGATCCAGTTTTCCCACAGCTCTTTGCCGTCCGAGTGCGGATAGCCGCGGGCGAAACGCTGGTAGCGCTCGCGCAGCGCCTTTAAATTTGCCGGCCGTAACGCGGGAAAGAACCTCCACATTTCGTCGTCATTCAGCGCGGCATAAACTATATCGGCGTGCTTTTCCACGGTGGGTTCTAACCTGAGCCTCGGCGTTTGCAAAACGTGGTGAGCATTCATACCCCGAGGACGGCTTGCAGCGCTCCTTCGAGGTGCGGATACCTGAACACGAAGCCTTCTGCGAGGACTCGCCGGGGCAAGACCCGTTGACCTTCGGTGACGACGGGCGCAGCTTCGCCCAACACTGCCTTGATGGCCGCTGCCGGCACGGGCACAAAGGCCGGCCGGTGCAGAACGCGGGCAATTACTTTGGTGAATTCGCTATTTCGCACCGGATTGGGAGCGGTTGCATTAAGCGCGCCCTGCTCCCGATCGAGAGCTAACAAATAGATACCTACAACATCATCGATGTGTATCCACGAGTGCCATTGCTTGCCGCTAGCCAGTTTGCCGCCCAGGCCCGCCTTGAACGGTGGCAAAATTGTCTTTAAGGCGCCGCCGTCTTTGCCCAGCACCAATCCGGTCCGAATGCAGGCCACGCGCATGCCCAATTCGCGCGCCCTATATGCTTGCTCTTCCCACCTTACGCAAACGCGCGCGAGGAAATCGTCACCAGCGAGGCTTTCCTCGGTAAATGTTGTCGTTTCGCTGGAACCGTAAAAGCCGATCGCCGACGCAGAGACGTACGTGCTTGGCCTCGCCTCGTGCGTCGCGAGCGCATCCATCATCTCACGCGGCAAGCTGGTTCGGCTCGCCTCGATTTTCTGCTTGACTTCGTGCGACCATCGTTGGGCTACCGGCTCGCCCGCGAGATTAACGATTGCATCGCATCGCGCGGCGAGCGCGCTCGCTTCCTGCGGATTTCGCAAAGAGCCGGTAACCACTTCGTCATGGCGCGCCCCTAAAGCGGCAGCCAGGTGCTTTCCGATAAAGCCGCTGGCGCCAAAAATCGCAACGCGCACCTAAGCAACGCCCACTAAAGCCTCGCTTCCGACAATCGCTTCCAGCTCTGCGATCTCCTTTGGGATGCCGTGAGTGAGGTTATCGGGTCCACCGGGGGTACAGTGAACGTCATCTTCAATCCGTATGCCGATTCCCTTGAAACGTTCGTCGCAATTCAAATCACGATGCACGTAAATGCCGGGTTCCACCGTCATGACCATTCCCGGTTCCAGAGAGCGATAGGCGTCTGTCGTGCTGTCTTTATAGCGACCCACATCGTGGACGTCAAGGCCTATCCAGTGTCCGGTGTTATGCATGTAGTAATCGCGGTAGCGTTCCGAGCTGATATTTTCATCTGCACTACCGCGCAGCAAGCGCAGTTCAAGCAAGCCTTCCACGATAATGCGAACTGCGGTTTCATGATAGTCCCAATAGGCGTTGCCTGGTCGTACCCGCTCAATTCCCGCTTTTTGCGCCGCCAGAACAATTTCATAGATAGCACGCTGTTCCGCGGAGAATTTACCGTTCACCGGCCACGTGCGGGTCACGTCGGCAGCGTATAGATCGAGCTCAGCTCCGCTGTCGACCAGGACGAGTTCTCCATCGCGCAATGTGTCTCGATTTGTGTTGTAGTGCAAAATCGTGGCATTGTCGCCGCCCGCAACGATCGACGGATAGGCGACGTCTTGCGCGCCGTTTCTAAAATACTGGAACTCAATCGCTGCTTCGAGTTCGTATTCGGTCAGCCCGGGGCGCGTCGCGCGCATGCCCGCCATATGGCCGCGCTGAGTGATTTCCCCTGCGCGCCGCATAATTTCAATTTCCTGCGCCGTCTTGAACAGGCGCATCTCATGGATGACGGTACCGGGATCTGCAAACGTCTGCGGCGCCCGCCCCCCGCGACGAACCCGGTGACGCGCGATATTCACGGCTTCCAGAACTTGACGGTCTAAACGCTCGTCGGAACCCAGACGGTAATACAAGTGGTCCACGCCAAGCAAAAAGTCCGGCAACCGGCTGGGGAATTCGGAGATGTCGAAAGCTGCTTGAACGTCCAGATGGGCGGGTGCATCTTCGATTCCCAGCCGCTTACCGTTCCAAATTTCCATTGTGCGATCGCGTGGGCGCAGAAATAATATCGCCTTTTCGCCTTCACGGTGCGGAGCGAGCAACAACACGGCATCAGGCTCGCTGAATCCGGTTAAATAAAAGAAATCAGAATTCTGCCTGAACGGGTGTTCATTATCGTTATTGCGGAGCATTTGCGAGGACGAGGGTACGATGGCGACGCCGCCTTCCAGCTTGGAGAGAAGCGCAGCGCGGCGGGAGCTATAAGGTTGCATGAAGATGGGTTTCGCGAAGCTGCGGATTGGGCCTAGGGCAGAAGCGACGCCGCTTGCTCAACCGCCTCGACGCTTGTTCGAGGGGTTAGTGCCGAGGGGTTCCAATTCGCGCGTCTTAGACCCCTCGAAGCTGGCCGCAAGCGCTTCCAGATGTGCCTCAAGCCGTATTCGCGTCTCAAGGCGCTGCGCGCTTGAGACGTTCAGAAAGGTGTTTCGTATCGGCGCTCCGCTATGCTTGACGCTGGACGCAACCCGCGCAAATTTTGCAAGTGAAGGCGTTGCTGCGAGGTCTAGCACCGATTGAACACAAAGGGACGCTAAACGGAGACTTTCAATCTAAACCTTCTGCAATTTAAAATACGGCAAATTTTGTGAAAACATGGAATCTTCGCGGGCTTTCCGTGTTGGCGTTCGCCCACGGAGCTAGCGATTTTTATTCCGGAACAGTCCCGTTCCTCATCTTTTGGATTGTAAGCAACCGACATCTTTCACCGGTGTATCAGGGCGCGCTGGGCTTCGTTTGGTATTTTACCAGCTCTATCGTCCAGCCGGCGTTTGGTTATTACTCGGACCGCAGAGGGCGTTGGTGGTTTCTTCCGGCGGCGGTGTTGTTGACGGCATGCAGCGTGTCGCTCGCCGGATTCACCACCGGCTTGCTTACGCTGGGGGGTGTTATCGTCTTGGGGGGATTGGGCTCCGCGGTCATGCATCCCGAAGCCGGCAAGTATTCCGCGATGCTCAGTGGCGCGCGTAAAGCTGGCGGGATCGCCATTTTTCAGATCGGTGGGCAACTCGGATTCGCTTTGGGACCTGCGGCAATTTCCATCGTCATCACTCGCTACGGCACGCATGGTTCGGTGTTGTTGTTGCTTCCGGGGGTGCTGGCTTCGGCCGCGCTCTTCATTGTGATGTCTCGGGTTGCTCGCTCTGCGACGATGATGCATGCGAAGCACGCGCCCTCAAGCACACCGGGCGTAGGCGTCGATCAGCTGGGCGTAGCGGTGCTTGTGGGCAGCACCGGGCTTAAATATTTGGTGGGAGCAGCCTTCATCACGTACCTTCCCAACCTACTGATTTCCCGTGGTGCAAGTTTGGGGATGGCCGGCGAAATCGTAACTGCGTATCTGGTCGTCGGTATCCTGGGTATGTTTGCCGGAGGTTGGCTTGCGGATCGTTTTGGCGCAATCTTCATTTCCATTGTCGCTCTGTGCGGCACGGTGCCGTTTCTTTTAGGTTTTTTTCTTTGGCATGGTCCACTAGGCACTTCATCCTTGCTGATCGCCGGTGTGATGCTTGCTGTGCAAAATGCGCCGTCGGTAGCCATCGTCCAGCACATGTTGCCGCGCAACTTGGGGATGGCGCTTGGATTAATGAACGGCGTAGCGTTCGGCATTGGTTCGGCGCTGGTAACAGTTGTGGGCGTCATCGTTGCATCTTCCGGCCCTCAGGCTGCACTCCAGGGCGTGAGCTTTTTGCCACTCTTGTGCGCAGCGTCGTACCTCTTTATCGGACGTCGTTTACCTAGCTCTTACGCGAGTGCTGCAAGTAGAGCTTGACTCGGCGCATTTAAACCTTGAGCGAACACTTTGGGGTGCGTGAGATAGAACAGACTCATGACTTGCAGGACGAAATGGTTTTTACTCCGCTCGTGGCAGCGGGCTCTCAACGTTCTCATGCGGCTCAACATCGTTGTGGTATCACGGTAACAGTTGATGAGACTTAACTCGTTATGCTCGCGGTCCTCGCGCTGATCGATAAAAGAATCCAATAGTACATGGATCGCGGCCAGCGCGGGGAAATACGCGTCGTACGCTTCGCGGAACGAACGCTCGCGAGTCTCGCCCCCTACTGCCAAAAAGAATAGTATGTACACCTGGAGTTGCGATCCACAGGCCGATGCAAATTCCCACCAGGTATAGTCGGAGAAGCTCGCACGGTTGCGGTCGTACCAGGCGCGGCATGCTCCTTGGCGTTCGGCCGGCGGATAGTGCTTGAAGGTTTGCAGATCGGTGTATAATCTCGCGGATTCGCGCAGCAGTTGCTTCATGTGTTCGAGAGCGGGAAGCTGTGAAAGTTGGTCTCGCACTTCTGTGACCAGCCACTCAAGATACTTTCCATCGTCACCCTCCGGGCCGGCTGCATAGT
>JALYZK010000174.1 GCA_030945705.1 Vulcanimicrobiota bacterium
CCACCGGATTCTGCGGGTTGGCTAGATTCTGCTGCGCGTTCTGCACCATAGCGGGAGCGCCCGCGGAAAATTCTTTGGCGTTTTGAGCGAGCGCCGGAACAATCACGGAGGCTGCGAAGGCAACAATGAGTGCGAGTGCACCGTAAACGACTGCGATAGAAGCACCCTTTGAGAGTCTTTCGTTGAGGCGTCGAACTGCGGGAGAAATAAGGTACGCAAAAATTATGGAACCCACGAGGATGGTAACTACCGTCGGAACGTGTCCCAAAAAGCTTAAGCATGCCCAAGCCACAACGCCCGCTAACACGATGATAGCTAAGACTTTGAGCGCACGAGTCATGGGTTTGTACGAGACTGCGCGAGCAAACCGGCAAAATTCCGCGCGCAGGCGGCTGCTGTTCCATCCGCAAACAACGCTGTGCCCACAACGAGTCTATCAGCACCAAGTGCTGCCAAATGCGCCGCATTCGCGATTTTTACTCCGCCATCAATGATAATGTGCGTCGCTAAATTGCGCTCGTAAATCATTTCGCGTGCCGACTTGATCTTCGTTCCGACGGACTCAATAAAAGACTGGCCGCCGAATCCAGGATCGACACCCATCAAGAGAAGTTCTTCCACTTCATCCAATATGCACTCTATGGTGGCGAGCGGAGTCGCCGGATTGAGCGCAACGCCGGACTGAGCGCCCAGGGAATGGATGGTTGCGATATCGCGGTGTAACTGAGGACACGCTTCGACGTGCACGATTAATCGCTGCGCTCCGGCGTTGCGGAAAATCGGCAACAGAGGGGCTGGTTCCTGTACCATGAGGTGAACCTCAATCGGCAGCCGTGTCCGGTGTTGAAGTGCGCTGACTGCCTGCGGCCCGAAGGCCAAGTTGGGGACGAAACGGCCGTCCATCACATCCACGTGCAGACCCTCGACGGCACCGGAACCCTCGAGTTCGGCGACTTGCTCGGCGAGCCGTCCAACGTCACAGTTTAAAAGGGAAGCATAAATCATGCGCTGGCTTTCGAGAAACCCGCTTGTTGCGCTAATCGAATCGTAGGAAGCCAACCCACCGCACACACCGTAAATTTACGCGGCTCTAAATTTCCGGGCGGGAAAATCACCAGAGAAGAACCTCTCATTGTTCTGGAGCAAGAAAGCCCAAATGCCCTTCGCCAGATGGAATACTTGCCCTCGCCGCTTACCAGGGTTTTTCTGCCCGAGCAACATTGAAAAAATCACTTGGGCGGCACGAAATCCGCAACTCAGACAAAAGTGATTTGTTAAGCACCCGAAGAGGGCCGGCAGACACCGGGAATATGTCGGTAATCAGCTCAATCAAGATCCAGTAAGGTAGTATCGAACGCGCTAAAGCTCGTTGGGAGATTCACTTGATGAAGCCAAAAGGCGTACTCGTTTGCCGCCCGACCTTTTTCGATGTGATCGATCGAAAGAATTTGTTCATGGATCCTGGCAACAAGATCGACCGTACTCGCGCGTTGCAGCAATGGACTGCGGCCGTCGAAGCTTTCCGCAAAAGCGGCCTATTTGTTAGCGAAGTCGCTCCCCTGCAAGGTTGCGAAGACATGGTGTTTACGGCGAACCCCGCCCTCACCGGTTTGGATAGGCAGGGCAAACGCCGCGCAGTCGCCAGCCGCATGCGGCATGCATCACGCAAGCTCGAGGTTGCGCCACAGATCGAACGGCTGCGCAGCTTGGGTTACGAAGTGGTCGATCTTCCCGAAGACGTAACATTTGAAGGCGGAGGCGACGCGGTCTGGCACCTGAGCGGCAAAACGCTCTTTCTCGGAATCGGTTCGCGTAGCGATGTTGCCGCAGCCGCAAACCTAGAGCGGACCTATTCGGTCGAAGTCGTGCCGCTGAGACTCAGCACCGAACGCTTTTACCATCTCGATACGGCGCTCTGCGTGTTGGACGAAGACACCGCCATCGCTTATCCCGGCGCATTGGATAATATTTCGTACGCCGAGATTACCCGCCGGTTCTCGACGATCATCGAGGTTCAGGAGGCGGAAGCAAATCGTATGGCCTGCAACGCGGCCCGGGCGGGGGACAATGTCGTAGTGATTCATTGCGACGCCACCGCCACGATTGCCGCTCTACGAGATCACGGGTATGACGTTGCCGCCATCGACACATCGGAATTGATGAAATCCGGCGGGAGCGTCTCCTGTATGAAACAGTACTTGTTTTAGCACTTGGGCGCTCCACAATTTCCATCGATTCGCTTTTAGGAGAGAGTGGGATTCGAACCCACGAAGCGCTCATCGCGCTCAGCGGTTTTCAAGACCGCCGCATTCAACCGCTCTGCCATCTCTCCCCTTCGGCCAAATGTTCGTTTAGCGGCTGGCTTTGCAAGTGCCTTGCTCACAAAAGCCCAGGGGCTCCGCAGAAGGCTGACTTCGCTCGGATGTCTACAAGGTTGACGTCGCCCCGGAAGCTTTTACGTCCACGGCTCTAAGAAAGCGTAAATTGCCAAGTAGGACGTTATCGACATGATTAACGATCGCATCTTGATCCGATCGCGCGATCCGAGTGAAGGCGACACCATGCGAATATCGTCGCGTTGCACCTTCGTAGAACGACATTACAATTCGACCGTAGGTGCAAATTTCGCGCTGATTGCCGGGAAGACAAAACCGGAGATTTATTTCACTGCCTTGCACAAGATCTTCCGCGCCGGAGATACGAACACCGCCGCCGCTCAAGCTCATCAGGCGGCCGTCGTGCGATCCGTCTATCCCTGTAATTGCATATGTTACTGGTAGATCGGCTTGCGAGCGCTCAAATTGCCGGCGTTGCAGAGTTTGCCGCACGCTACTCGCGTTATGACCCGCCTGTGAATTCCTTTGCTTGGGCTCTTGCTGCGTTGCTTTAAGCACTGGCTGTCCCCGCGTGAGTTTCGATGAGGGCATGGTCTCTATCGAAGAGCCTGCGCAGGGCAAGCTCGACGATCTCATCCAAACGGTTCTGTTGGTTATTGGCGTGATTTCGTAAAGTCGTCGCTAGAACGGATGACAATTCAAATTTTAATTCGACCATTTTGGTTCCTTTCGTGGCACCTCGAATTGCCAACGAGCACGTTGATGCGGAATGCCCGAATTTTTTATATCATCACGCAGTGCGTTTTGTATGTCGAATTTTGACATAAGTGGCTGAGTAAAAGTTAAATTCTACTTACAATACATAGGCGAAGGCGGCCCCCCATCAGGCCCGGACCAAAACCGTAAGTTTCATCAACTGGCGCAATTTGCTGACCTTCGAGCCACGAAGTTCCATGCTTTGGGACAGATTGCAGCCGGCCTCATGATGGGAAGATGTTCGACCTAAGGTTGTTCAAGAACGCGAGAGTCGAGGGTCGAAGGGCAAACCCTTTAACGGCGATGTCACGCACACTGTTGAGGGCACACTCTCAAGCTGATGGTAATAGTAACGTAAAGGACGGAATCAGCGGGTGGAAATCTGCAAAGATGAGCCGCATTGTACTGCAGGTGCATAGTAGAATGCACGGCATAAGTGCCACTCCGGTAAGGAAACGCCGAGAAATCCCATAGATCACCTGATGGCTGCCAACGGCCCCTTCCGCGTCTAAAAAGGCGATAGCTTGAACCAGGTGCATGAGCCGAGGTACTGTTAGTGCGTTAGTGTCACCAGCGGACTTTTGCTACTTGCTTCGTGGAAATATTTCACTAAGGCGAATTCAATAATTTTGTCGATGGAGACTCGCTCCTCATTGGCTTGGCATAGTAGCCTCGTTGCTAATTCGGAGGAAAAGTTGGCAGACATTTTCATTAAGCAGCCCCTTACAATCTGTTGATCAATTAGTCTTAGATGTGTAGGGGGGAGGAAAAAGATTCCAAGACCAGTTTGTAATCATACAACGAGGGGCTTGGCAGTCAGATTTATCATGCTGGAAGCCTTTACGTGTCCCTTACAAAATACGGGGCCGCCTGTCGTGAATCGGTCGGTACGTTTATGCGGCTGCCTTAAACACCAGGTCGTACTCATCCGTGATGAGTTCGTAGCACTCACACGCGGCTTTGCTCAGAGGCTTCTCTTTAAGAATGGTAACGCGACCCCGCGTGTACTCAATTATTCCTTCTCGCTGGAATTGACCCGCTGCTGCAGTGACTGTCGTTCGGGGAAGACCGAGCATCATAGCGAGAAACTCTTGAGTTAACTTAAATCGGTTATCGCCCGCTCTGTCGCGCGTGATCAGCAACCATCGTGCGCATCGCTGCCGAACCGTATGCAGCGCATTACACGCTGCAGATTGAGCAAGAACGTTTATCGTCGCTTGGGCATATCGCAGGAGAAGACGATGCAATTCGGGCGAACTGCTAAATCTTGCGAGCTCTCGAATGACCGATCCATCGACAGTCAGCACCGTTCCCTCGAGCTGACAAATCGCTCGGCCGCGTAACGGTTGTGCGCTAAGCGCCACTTGGAGGCCCACCATGCCTTCCCGCCCGATGCTTCCATACTCTACCCTAGAGCCGTCGTCCATTTCCGCGATCATCGACACAAGCGCCGTCAGCGGGAAATAGACCATGTCTCTCGGCTCTTTATCGGCAAATAACAGTTTCCCGTGCTTCAGTGTCACGATCCGGCTGCCAGCCACGAGTTTGTCGTACTCATTCGATGGTAAATGTGCGAGCAGCTCATTGACCCTGGGATCCACGATAGGATGCTGATTCTTCATTAAGCCCCTCTCCCTATACTCATAGTATAACAGAAGAGGCCGCCGCCAGTAAGAAAACGAGCACGCGGTGCTTCTGAAACGTGATAGATAGGAGTGGTAGTGCGTCCAATCAACGAGCTAGCCAACCCATGCTGATCGAGTGCCGAACACACCTGCGCAAACAAACCAGAGACTGTGCTAATAAAGTGGGCAATGGCCACGGTGTGCTGGTCCGGTTTTCGACGGGGAACGTTGGCCATCAAACACATCATCAAGGTGCCACACGATGGCGTTTTTGATAGATCGACTTGGTTCCTCTGGACCGCCGGGCCGGCGTCCCAAGCACGAAACGATTCTTCGCGTCACACAAGGCGAATTCGATAATCGCATCAATGCGCTTTGCTAATTGTTGGCTTCGCTGAGCAACGTCTGCGCTGCGACGGAGGTAAGTTTAAAACCGACTGAGCTCCAGTGGCACAAGGGACGGACAGAGGGCGACTCTGCAAAAACTTTACAAATCACGACAACGGCGTTTCGTCCTCTGGCCGGCGCGCACGGCCCCGAACCGTAACATCCGAGGCAACGTCTCGATAAAGATGACGCATGGCGTCAACGAGTAGGCTCGCGATGCGGAAAACTCCGTCACCCGAAACTGAAAATCCCGACCAAGAAGTTGCCCTATGTTTTTGAACCATCAGGTAAGAGTCGCGGTCTCGAGCGTAAAGCGCAAACTCTCCCGATTCAGCAAGACACTGGGTATCGTCAAGGGACGCCCGATCGATGACTGAGTGTAATTCCATGCTCTTTAACCTTCTTTAATAGTTGATAGCTAAAAAGAACACCCCAACCATCCGATTCTTTAAAATGTAGGGCGAGGCAGCTATCACTGTCGGTCGTTCCTTCATTTGTTCCAGAACGGGAGTTAATTTCTTGAAAACCCTGTCTGATGACTTCTTCCCAGGTCCTTCTGAGAACAGGGCGGGCGTAAGCGGTGTCCTTCTCGCCCCGCTGACGATTCGCTTGTCTGGCGATTATGATCTCATGCGAACCGAAGAACTCACGAAAGCCCTTGAGCCAGCCCATAACGTCCAGCTTGCCTTAATAGACTTCTCAGCCGTCACATTCCTCGACTCGACTGCTCTCCGATGTCTGATTGCCGCTCGAAAGGAAATGCTCAAGCATGGTACTGCTATCCTGCGGTTTTCTAATGTGTCTTCAAACATCAAACGAACCTTGCGCGTCACCGGACTGGAACGCATATTCGAGATCGTATGAAAAAGCCAGCATTTTAGGTTTCGAGTGGCGTACGACCGTTTGAGGGCTGCAGATCATTGTTTTTGGGCGTTCAAGAGCAATATCGCCCGTTCGTTGGTGTGCTGAAACTGCGCCAGCGCTTCGAGTGCGGCGCCTATCGGACTGTCGGGTTGCGTTGCTTCCGAAACAGAAAAGCCCGTGCGTTGTTTAACCTGGTCGTCTATAGTTTGACGCATCGGTCCGGGCAGTGATTTATACTTGGAAATCAACTGCAAAGCGGGGCCGAGTTTCCTGGTAACTGTGGTTGGATCCATGGCAATTACTAAGAGGCCGACCGGTTTGCCCTTTTCGATCGTTTGAAAAGTCGAGAAATCTATTCCCTCTTTATTCGCGGATTCACGCGCCGATCCGAGGGACTGCGAGTTCTGCATTCGCGAGTACCCGGCGGGCGGCTTGCCCTCTAAAAAATGCACCCAGGTGCGCAATTGACCAAAACTTGCGTTGGACGCCGCAATAACCTCCTGACCAACGTAGGTCCCGTCGCCTTGCGAAATGATACCGCCTCCCGTGCTGCCAGCATTGATTACTTGCGTATAATTCTTGGACGATAAAACTTTGCTGTTGGCATAAAGCGGGAAGTTGACGGGATTCTGCAGCGAGGGAGCCGGCGTTGGGGCAGACTGCGACGTTTGCGTTTGATGCCCGCAAGCACTCAAAAACAGAACCATAGCTGCAGGCGCCAAAATTTTGTTCATGACCACCTTTATGGCAGGAGCCCACCCATCGCCTTCACCGGCTTACGCCTTGGCCTGCAAAGCGGCTTTTCGAGAGAGCGCGCCGCAATTATGGAAGATGACTCGACTTTCCTACAGCTCTTACCTACGGGTCGACGAGCTACTAGCGTTGCAGGAGCCGATTTCCCAACCGGCCCACCACGATGAGATGCTGTTCATCGTTATCCATCAGGTTTACGAGCTTTGGTTTAAGCAGATCATGCACGAGATCGAAGCCGCTATCGTTTGCCTAAACTCCGCGGAACTCCTAAGAGTTTCTAAGCGCTTCCGGCGCATTCATACGATCCAAAAGCTGCTTGAGGCCCAGGTTGACATTCTGGAGACGATGGCGCCGCAAGACTTCAATCAATTCCGGGATAATCTCAATCCGGCAAGCGGTTTCCAATCGTTTCAATTTCGCGAAATCGAATTTTTGTGCGGCCTCAAACGTACCGATCATCTCAAGCATCTAACGATGGACGACGACCAAAAAAAACGGCTCGATCGCCGTCTTTCCGAGCCGTCTCTGTTCGATGCGCTAAAAAATGTGCTGCGCGACCGTGGATTTACCGCTGACACTCACGACGATCTGCTTCTGACATTCCAAACAATCTATGAAGCAGAGCAGCAACATTACGACCTGTATTCCTTGCTGGAAGATTTTATCGAGTTCGACGAACGCTTCTTGCTGTGGCGCGGGCGCCATATCCGCATGGTCGAAAGAATGATCGGCTTGAAGATGGGCACGGGCGGTTCTCCCGGCGTCACCTACTTGGCGACAACTTTGGAAAAAAAGTTTTTCCCTGAGCTTTGGGAAGTGCGAACTTCCCTCGGGAAAGGTGGTTACGCATGATCGATTCCTCCACGGCTACGCGCGCGCTCCTACGGGACCGTTTTGCCACCCTGGAAAGCTCGCGCTACCTGGTCAGTCACTCCATGGGGGCCGCCCCGTTGGCGGCAAAAGAAGCACTCCAAACGTACTGGGATGAGTGGGCGTGCGACGGTCCCGAAGCATGGTATCGCTGGTTGCCGCAGATCGGCAAAATCGCCGACAACCTTGGAGAAATCATTGGGGCCCCGGCCGGTAG
>JALYZK010000192.1 GCA_030945705.1 Vulcanimicrobiota bacterium
CGCTACCTGTTTCCGGGGTCCGTGGAACGCTTAAAAGCGCTTACCAAGGGACGCCCGCTGAAAAGACAGTGTTCGCGAAAACCGGCAGCTTTCTTCACGTGAGCACCATATCAGGATTCATTCGAACGCGGCGGCACGGCGCGGTGACCTTTTCGTTCATGGTTGACGACTGGCTCGACGACGCTCCCGCGCTTGCAAAAATCAGGGCGAACGTCCTCTCGCGCTTTGTAACCGATTAAGTGCTAGGGGCACATTTTGAACGAGAGATTCGCGAGCAACCCGATGTCTGGCGGGATCTTGCCCACTCTACCAAAGCCTCAGACCTCGCGCGTTCCATCGGCAACAGAGACGTGGTGCTCTTGGGGAGCGGCAGTTCGCTATTCGTTTCACAACTCGGCGCCTTAGCATTGCGCCGGCGCGGAATCCGCGCACAAGCGCTTGCAGCGACGGAAGCCCTGCTCGACAACGCAGCGTATCACAATGCGGCCATCATCGCGGTCTCTCAAAGTGGGATATCAGGCGACTTACTCGATGCGCTGGACGTCTTGGCGCCGCGGCAACTCGTTGCGCTGACCAACCAACCCGATTCGCCGCTCGGAGCACGTGCAAACGTGGTCGTCGACGTCGGTGCGGGCATAGAAGTGGCTGTGCCCGCCAGCAAGAGCGTGACCGCGACCGCAGCCATTCTTTTGTGGACCGCCGGACTGATGGCTGGCAAGAGTACTCGCAATGCCCAAACGCTGAACGAAACCGCCGAAGATGTCCGCAGCTGGCTCGATGGCCCCGATGTTGAGAACGTCCGCGAGGCGGCTGCGCGCATCGCGCGGCGACGCAGCGTTGTTATCGTCGCCTCCAGTTACGGGGTTCCCATTGCCAACGAATTTGCCTTGAAATTGAAGGAAGCAAGTTACATTCACGCCGAGGGTTTTGCCGCGGGAGAATTCCGCCATGGAAGCGCCGCCATGCTCGATGCATCGTGCGCGATCATTGGGATTGTAGACGACGTCTCGCGCGAAATTGTCAACCAGCCGCTACGCGAAGCACTTCAGGCTGAAGCTTTGCGATATGTCATCGGGGGCCACATCGGCGACATCCCATTGCTGGGCCCGGTTGTCTCCGAAGCATTTAACACACTCGCTTGGTTGGTAGCAGCGCAGATGACCTCGCTGTTTGTCGGCCGCGTTCGCTATGTTGAGAGCGATGCTCCCCGCGGCTTAACGAAATCGATGGGGTGACTCCGGTTCAATAGAAGCCGAACGAAATGGCAGCCTCCAAAAATTTGGAAGCTGCCACTTTGCCTACCGAGGGTGTGTTGCTTAGATCTTATAGTTGACGAAGAACTCTATGCGGCGCGGATCGTTGGTGAGGTTCTGGTAAATGTACCCAGGCTGTTGCGGCGGGGTGCCCGACCGCGCTCCATTTAACGGCGCACAGCCGGTTCCCAAGCCATCCGTTCGGTTTCCATCCGGCGAATTGAAGCACGGAATTGTCCCCGATGCATAGTCCGACTGTTGGTCAGTCAGGTTCGTCGCCCTCAGGCCAATCGAGTAGCGGGCGCCCATCTCTTTGACGAGCGTGGTGTTGACTTTCCAGTACGCCATACCTCGCCGTTCCGGAGCCATGACCGGATTGACGGGCGTACCGTCGGGGGTTGTCGTTGCCTTACTACCCGTGCAGGAAACATTTACTAAGTACTCATTGATCGGAACGCCGTGTTTTAAGTCTATACAACCGCCCGTGTTATAGAAGTTCCCGAACGTGTAATACAGGTCAGGGATAAAATGCAGGCCGTGAGAGTGTACGTCGGCAACCAACGTCGCTGAAAACGGCGCCACGAACGGACTACGCACGAACTGCTTTTTGTTTCTAAAATATTCGGCAATAGGAAAATTGATAAACGAAGTTTGCCCGAAAAAGCTTATTTGCGTCCAATAGTTGTTAAGCGAGCCGGAAAGCCACCACGATGCACCCGTATCGCGTCTATCAAGGTGGCTGATACCCAATTCTACGCCAAAGGAACGAATCTTCAAGTCATTGGTAACTTGGGGATCGCCATACTTGGGCGCTCCACTAGGGTTAGGAATTTGGGGCGTAAAAATTCCCAAATAGTTATTGCTGAACCGGTAGTAAGGCCCAAACTTCAATGATGTATTGGCGTCGAATTGATGCTCCAATTGAAGGTCGAAGGTCGTATTTACCGTCGGCTTATAGCTATTAGGAGGCGCGTTCGCCGGAATGTAAAACGGATTGTACCGCGTTGAATTGTAACGATATACGAACTCGGTACCGATGAATTGCCCGGTCGTGGCATACGAGAAACGCATGACGTTGTTAGGATTAATTCTGTATGTTCCAAGCAGCGAGGGTGCGATGAATCCCGTCGAGACTACACCGCCCGGTACGCCATTAGGCTGCCTGTCTGTCACGAGTTGCGGATTACGCGGAATGGAGTAGTAAATACGCGAGTAGCGTAACCCGGGCTGGATGGTTAGCGGGCCGCGATTGATCGACGCCTGCGCGTAAACGAACGGTACATGGACGGGGATGTCCGTTAGCGAGTTCAGCTGCGTGGTAGTCGCGTCGGCGTTGAAGTTATTTAAGAACCGCACATCGCGCTTTTGATTGTCGTATTCTTGGCCGGCGCCGGCCTTAAACGTGAAATTCTCGTTCGGCGTCGAGGTGTAATCGAACGAGAGATAATAGTCGTTCCCGTAGCGGCTCTGATAATAGTCTCCCAAATCCTGGGTGCATTGCGTAGCGCTTCCGTCCTGGTGTATCACTTGGGGCAAGGGTGAACCCGCGGCGTACGGATACTGCGGACACCCCGGATCGACGAGCGTTCCTGGGCCTGTGCAATAGTTGGACGTCGGTCCGCAGTTGAACATCGCCAGGTTTGGATCGGTCAGTTTTTGGTCGAAGATGTACTGGTTAAAATTTTCTGCCAGGCGCAACGCGAAGCTGGAATGATCGTTGAAAAGGTGGTTCCATTGAACCTTTCCGATGCCGGAATAGTGCCCCAGAAAATTGCCGGAACCGTTTGCTAGTGCCCCAAAGTACAAACCCTCGGGACACGGGGCGCCGTTGGGAGCGGTGCCGCCGGAACCACCACTTGAACTCGTGCCACTGGGTTGCACCCCGTGACACGGTTGCAATGAAAGCAGCGGTGCACCGCTCGTCCCAGAATACAAACCATAGTTGACGCCGTCATTAAACAGACTGTTTTGGTACAGGAACTGAAAGTCGTTTCGGTTGTTGGGTTTGTAGTGAAAATTGCCGACGACATCGCGTGTCGCAATGAATCCTGGATTGCCAGAGCTAATCCCGACCTGGTTTAGATTGAAGGCTGCGTGACCGAAATTAAAATCATTCTGCGAATCGATGCTGTCCAAACCAATGTAATAACTGTAGCGTTTGTCGAGGCTCGCTCCGCCGTATTCCGCTCGGAAGGAGTGGTTGAAGTCCGGTGAGGTTATGCCGAACGCGAGGTTGCCGAACGCCGGATATTTCCCGGACTTGATCACCGAGTTAATGACCCCGACCCCGTTTCCGGCATTGGCTGCGCCGAGACCGCCGGTATATACTTCTACGTTGCTCGTGCCAAGGTCGGTAAGATTCGTGGTGAAGAACCCGGTCATGCGTTCTGTGATTGGAATGCCGTCAAGCTCGTACCCGTTATCAACGTCGTAGCCGCCGCGGATGGAAGGTTCCGCAGGAAAGCCACCGCCGATCGGCGAGACGCCGGGAACGGTGTTCAGGTACTCATAGATTGTGCGGTGCAGATTGTCGCCGCCTTTTGCCGCGTTGAGTTGCTCGGCACTGACATTATAGACGTCGGTGCCCTCGTAGGGCTTGACGAGGTTGCCGGCAGATCGAGTAGTAACCCTGCCGATTTCTTTGAGCTCCTTCGTGACCTTCATGTCGAGCTTAAACACGAAGTCTTGCTGGACGGTGACACCCGCTTGACTTCCGGCGCTGTAGCCCTCAACTTGAAACGAAACGGTGTACGTGTCGGGAATAAGGGCCTGCAGGGAGTAGAAGCCGGTTGAATTTGTCGTCGTGAATTGCGATCCACTCGGGGCCGCAGCCTTTACCTTGACGTTGGCGAGTGGAGCGCCGGTCTGCGCATCCGAGACAACGCCCGCTATGGTGCCCGTCGTGCCGGCCAGCGCACTGTGGGCGCTCAGACACAACATGCCGATGACCGCCAGAATAAGAAAACTCGCCAGCTTTGCTAGCCCTGCTATACGCTTATTCAATTTTGCCTCCAAAGTCGCGGGGGCCGTTGCTCGCTTGCATCACGGGACCGCGGATAAAAGGAAAGCGAACCGGCGAGATCCCCCGCGCGTTCGCTACGCTACAGATATACTGCTGGGTGGACGTTTTCCTTGAGCAGAGCCGCCTAATCTCTATCGACGTACCTCTCGAGCGGCGCAGTAGTGCCGTCACTCCCAGCGTAATAGGAGCGCCATGATCGTTCACTTTCTGCTCGCATTTCTCGCGCAAACCACACCCTTGCCTACGCCGTCTGAGACACCCTCACCAAGCCCCACCCCGATCTATGAGGGGAATCCCGCAGCGCAGATGCGCTTGGAACAACGTCCGCTCGCCGTCGATCCTGACGGTAATGCGCGGTGGCTGGTGATCGTCCGGTTTTTGGATGCCAACGGTAAGCCGACGCGCATAATGAAGAATAGCGACTTGGATTACAAGCAGAGCCGCGGCCAATTGCAGTGGCAGACGCGTATGCGCTATGGTTCACCGGCGGTGATTGTGAAAACACCGCAAGAGGGACCGCTGGCAATTACGGTGCGCGCTAATGTTCCCAGTTTGCCGGCGGCAACCGCGCAGACCGACACTCGGCGATGGTTTGGGCCGCGCGTCATTGCGCGTGCCCTGGGGCCTTCCATGGTGCAGATCGGTTGGTTCCCGCGTGAGGAAAAGTCAACCGTACGCATCTTTCGCATTGACGCTAACGGTTCGCAGCGCAGTATCGCGGTGATGCCAGCGCCAAGCTCCGCCTTTCGCGACACAAGCGTTTTACCAAATCGTAATTACCGTTACATCGTAAAACGCGGAACCAGTATTACGGCGGTGCCTGCGGTTAGGACGTTTTCAGGCTTACCCGCAACGTCGGTCGCCGCTGCGAGCGGCAAGGCAATGTGGCTGTTCTTTTCAACGAATCCCTATGACGACAACTACTACGCAAAGATCGATCCGCAGCGAATCGTGGCTCAAGCAGTCAAAGCCGGCTTGCACTACGTTGAGCTTCGCACCGCATACGGTGAGTACTGGCAGATCACCCCGGAAGCACGCCCGACCATCGACGCCATTATCGATGGACTGGCGATCCACCACATCGGCGTCATCGGCTGGACGGTTCCGCGGCAAGCAACCTATGCAGATTTGCTTATGAGCGTGAAAACGGCATACTATCGCACCAGCCGAGGAACGCGTTTTACGGCGCTGGCGCTCGACTTGGAACGCGGTGAAGAATTCATGCACGACTGCCCCGAAGGCTGTATCGCCATCGCGGATTATTCACGCCGCTTGCGGGAGGCGCTGGGTAACCGCTACACCATCGTGGCAACAATCGAAGACCCGTATCTCGAACATCTCGATGAGTCGAAGTACCCATATCGTGCAATCGCCCGATATAGCGATGTCCTTCAACCGATGTCGTACTGGCGGATGCTCGCAAAAAAATCAACCAGCGTCGATCAAATGAAGGCACTCCTGCGAGGCTCAGTGCAAAAAGTCCGCGCGCTTTCAAAACGCACGCTTCCGATTAGCATCGGAGGCCAGACCAGTAAGGAGGGGCCGCGCGGATTTCCGCCGGCCGACGAAGTTTTCGGCAGCTTGGAAATCACCCGTCGGCTTGGCGCAATCGGCGAGTGCTTCTTTGACTGGGACGGAACACAGCCATACCAGTGGGACGCGATCTCTCGCTATCGCTGGTAAAGCCTCACGGTGCTCGCCTTCATTGTTCGACGGCTTCTACAAAGCGTACCGACATTAATCGGTGTCAGCGTACTCACGTTTGTTCTAATTCATATTGCGCCCGGTGGACCGGCGCTGGCACTCGCCGGAGAAAAGGCCACCCCCGCGCAAGTCGCTACGCTCACGCATGCGCTGGGATACGACCGGCCGTTATATATTCAGTACGGCATTTGGATAGAAGCGCTACTGCACGGTGACCTGGGATACTCATACGCGCGTCAGGCGCACGTCGCTACGTTGATCGCACAACGCCTGCCGCCTACACTGATCCTTATGAGCAGCGCACTGCTCCTTTCGATCCTCATCGCGGTTCCACTGGGCGTGTATCAAGCCCAGCGGCGCGGGAGTGCGTTCGATCGCAGCGTGAGCATCATCGTGTTCTTGGCATGGTCGATGCCCACGTTCTGGTTCGGAGCTTTGCTAATTATCTTTTTTGCAGTAAACGTCCACTGGTTTCCGGTCGGCGGGCTGCAAACCATCGATACGACGGCCTTCGATTGGACCTCCAGAATCGCGCATCTTGCGATGCCCGCGGCGACCCTTGCTATCGTCTCGGTTGCAGGCTGGAGCCGCTACATCCGCGGGAGCATGATCGAACAGCTTGGCGAGGATTATATCCGCACGGCTGTTGCAAAGGGCCTTTCGCAGCGAAGGGTGCTATTTCATCACACGCTGCGCAATGCATTGATCCCCTTTATCACCTTGCTGGGTTCTGCTCTCCCAGGACTGTTCGGCGGGGCCATCATTACCGAACAGGTCTTTGCATATCCCGGCATGGGCCAGCTATTCTGGCAATCTGCCGTCAATCGTGACTATGCAACGCTTTTGGGGATGACCATGATGACCGCAGGATTGGTTGTGGCGGGCAATCTGATGGCAGACGTTGGCTACGCGCTGGCCGATCCAAGAATACGCTATGAGTAAAACATACAACGTTCTGGCCGCACTGCAGCATGATCGGGTCGCAATGCTCAGCGTATTGTGGATCGCGCTCGTGACGATCTCCTGCGTCTTCGGTCCGTGGTTATCGCGTCACGATTTTGCGGCGACTGACATGGCGCACGCATACGCGCCGCCGAGCTCGGCCCACCTGATGGGTTCCGATGGGCTCGGGCGCGACGAACTTGTCCGCTTGCTCCTGGGCGGACGCGTCAGCTTGCTCGTAGGCTTTGTTGCGGCCATCGTTGCTATCTTTATTGGAACGTTATATGGCGCCATCTCTGGTTACTACGGCGGCATCATCGATGTTATTATGATGCGCTTTGTCGACGTATTGCTTTCCGTTCCAACGCTCTTCTTATTATTGTTTCTTGCGGCAATGTTTGCGGGTAGTTTGGCGAGCTTGATGGTGGTAATCGGCATAACTTCGTGGCTGGGACCCGCGCGTCTGGTGCGCGGGGAAGTCTTGTCTTTGCGTGAGCGCATCTACGTCGAAGCCGCGCGCGCAATCGGCGCAAACGATCTGCGGCTCATTTTCCGCCACATTATTCCCAATGCGGCAGGGACGATTATTACCACAACCACCTTCATAATCGCCGGCTCGATGCTGGCAGAAACGGCGCTCTCCTATTTGACCGTCGGCGTACGCCCGCCGACGCCATCCTGGGGAAATCTGCTTACGTCTGCTCAGAGCGATGTTTTCGCGGGCGCGTATTGGCTCATTCTGCCCCCAGGACTTGCAATTTTATTCACCGTCTGCGCTTTGAATTTCATGGGCGACTGGCTGCGTGAACTCCAGGGTTCTTCGCAGGTTCAGGCATAATGCGCTTCGCCCTAACCGCTCTTGTATGTGTCTTCGCGTTGGCAGGGTGCAGCGCGCGAAGCGCCGAGACCAACGACCCTGCTGCAATTGTCTGTGGGTGGATCGCAAGCCCCGACGGGTTCAACCCGCTCACATCAATCAGCTCGCAATCCACGATGATCGAGGAAGAAATTTTCACGCCGCTCGTCGACATCGGTGCCAACTTGCTGCCCGCCTGGAAAACGAGTCTTGCGCAGACCATAAAAATTGACAACGGTGGAAAACACTACACTGTAAAGCTACGCGGGCAGGCCCGCTGGTCGGACGGCGTTGCGATAACCGCCAAAGACGTTGTTTTTTCTATTAACGCCTACCGCAATCCGGAGGTAATCGAAGGGCAATCGGCTCGCCTAAAACTGTTGAGATCGATGCGCGTACTTAACCACCACACGGTCGAAATAATCTTGAGCCAGCCATCACCCCCATTTTTGACGAATGCCTTGGGCGCTATCCTAGTTCTGCCCCAGCACATTCTGGAACGTTTTCCTAACGATGCCGGCAAAGAAGCGCAGTTCATCAATACCAACAGTGATTTTGCGGAGCACCCGGTGATTAGCGGCCCATTTCGCGTGCGCCGCTTTGTGCCGGACGCGTATACAATCCTTGAGCCCAATCCACTCTACTGGGGATCAAAACCGCATCTTTCGCAAATTGCTTTCCGCGTCTATCCGCAGCAAGATTCCCTATACGCGGCAGTGGACGCGGGGGAGATTGACGTCACCGACATTCCTCCCAACTTGTGGCGGGTGCACGAGCGGCTTAAAGGCCGTCATCGCTTTGTAAATTGGCCGTGGAACGTCGCCTTTACGCTCTTACCGAATTTCGCAGATCCGGCGGTTGCATTCTTGAAAGACGTGAGCGTTCGGCGTGCGATACTCTACGGCATTGACCGCAGGTCGATCGTGAGCGGCATTATGAACGGTCAGGCGGATGTCTTGGGCGGTCCCATTCCCGCATTTTCACCGTATTATAACCCCAAAATTCGGCAGTATCCGTACGACCCGGAAAAGGCACGGCGAATGCTGGAGGCGGACGGGTGGAAATTGCGCGGCGCCACACGCTACAAGGGCGGCACGCCACTTCGCTTCACCTTGAAGAACGGCGGTTCCACCGATGCGGTGGCCAGCAACATCGTTGAGCTCATCCAAGCGAATCTAAAGTCCATTGGGATCGATTGCCAACTGCAGAACGAAGAGATCAACACCTTTTTCGCGGATCTGCATGCCACGAAATTTCAAGTTGCACTGCGAGGTCGAATTTTGCCGCCGTATCCCGACGACTATGAGAATTTCGATTCACATCAAACACGGAACAAGGGCGGCTACAATCTTGGTTCGTATTCGAACTCGAGGATAGACGCATTAATAGAAAGGGCCCGCACCGCTCCTTCAGCCTCCGTAGGCCGCCAAGCGTTGTATGCTTACCAAGAAGCCGCGGCCCAGGACCTGCCTGCGCTCTTTCTTTATTCGAATAAACTAGGCGCGGTCGTTCCCGACAATCTAGAGGGATACGTACTCACGCCGACCGCCGCAGCCGCATTGCCAATGGGTTTGGAGACTTGGCGCAAAACTAAGTAATTATATGGCAAAAGCAGAACAAAAATGGCCCGATGAAATTCTGATAGTCCGGCACGGAGAAAGCGCGGGTAACGTCGCGCGTAATAAAGCTGAGGCATCCGGACATGCGGTCATTGATATACCGACGCGGGATTGCGACGTGCCGCTCTCCGCACTAGGCGAACAGCAGGCGGATGCGCTCGGCCGATGGCTGAAGGGCAACGATGAGAGACCTACCGCTATATTTACCTCGCCATACGTGCGCGCTCAGCAAACCACCCACTTTGCATTAAATGCCGCCGGACTGCACGACGTTTCGATAATCGTTGACGAGCGGCTCCGGGAAAAAGAGTTCGGGATTCTGGACAGCATCACCATAGCGGGGATCCGCGCGATGCATCCAGAGCAGGCAGAAATGCGCAATCGCCTGGGTAAATTCTATTTTCGTCCCCCGGGCGGTGAAAGCTGGTGCGACGTCATCCTTCGCTTGCGCAGCATGATCGATACCTTTACACGCGAGTATCGTGGCGAACGGCTACTGATTGTTTCCCATCAAGTGGTGGTCTTGTGTTTCCGCTACCTCTTCGAGAGGCTGACTGAGGAGCAAATCCTGGAAATCGACCACGATGCGGATGTGGCGAACTGCGCCGTAACTTCGTACGTCTTCGATCCAGATCAAGGCAGACGCGGGAAGCTCGCGTTGGAGCGCTACAACTTCGTTGCCCCCATGCTTGACGCGGGCCAAAAAGTTACGCGTGCGCCGGATGCTTCTGTTGCCCCGCAATAAAGAAAAAGCGATCACCGCCCGACTACTCAGAACGTGGCCCTTGCCGATACCGGAGGAGGGCGACAAGGAAGCACGCGGCCGGGTTTTAGTCGTGGGTGGCGCGCCACAGATGCCTGGAGCGGTTATACTCGCCGCAAACGCCGCTTTGCGCGCCGGGGCGGGGAAATTACAAATCGCAACATGCGAAAGCATCGCGCCCTTTATCGGGACGACGGTCCCCGAGGCATTGGTTCTAGGATTACCGCAAAGCGCTTCGGGCGCGCTTGCACCGCACGGGGCAATCAGCGTTGCAAGCTACGCTCGGAATGTCGCTGCATTGCTTATCGGGCCGGGAATGATCGAGGACGATGGCACCGCCACGTTTGTGCAAAACATTTTGGCAGAAAACACCGAGACCACGATCGTATTGGACGCTGTTGCGTTAAAAGTCCTGACCGCAGTTCCGACACTCCTACATGCCGCAGGCGGAGCTATTCTAACTCCACACGCCGGCGAAATGGCCGGAATGTTGGAATTGGAAAAACAACAAGTCATCGATAATCCATTGCGCTGCGTGCGAGAAGCCGCGCAGAACTTTCAGGCAGTTGTGGCCCTCAAAGGGGCGCAGACGTTCATCGCTGCGCCCGACGGTGAGGTGTACTGCAATACGCAAGGCAACGTGGGACTTGCTACCTCCGGTTCGGGCGACACGTTAGCGGGGGTCATCGCGGGTTTGGCCGCGCGGGGAGCGGACCCGTTGCAGGCCACCGTGTGGGGAGTCTTTTTGCACGCACGCGCGGGGGACCGCCTGGCAAAACGCATTGCCGCCTTGGGGTTCTTGGCGCGGGAACTTTTGGCTGAAGTCCCGGTTGTTATGGCCGGGCTTTCAGAGCCGCATCCGGGTCGCAAGAAAAAGCGTTAACGAAAGTATGGAAACAGAAAAAGCAACCTTCGGTGCCGGCTGTTTTTGGGGCGTCGAAGCCGCGTTCCGGCAAGTTCCTGGTGTTATCGAAACCGCAGTTGGCTATTTGGGCGGGACAATGGAAAACCCGTCCTACAGGGATGTATGTACCGGAAGAACCGGGCATGCGGAAGTGGTGGAAATAACATACGATCCAGCGCGCGTTACTTACGATACACTCCTGAATTTGTTCTGGGAGATGCATGACCCAACAACGTTGAACCGCCAAGGTCCGGACGTCGGGACCCAATATCGCTCGGCGATTTTCCCCCACTCGCCGCAGCAAGAGGCACTCGCACGGGATTCAAAACGAAGCTTAGAACAGTCGGGCCGCTTCCGCCGTCCCATCGCGACGGAAATTACCCACGCATCAACGTTCTATGCGGCTGAGGAGTACCATCAGCGGTATCTTGAGAAACAGGGCGCCAGTTCGTGCCACATTAGTCCCGTTTAAAGTTCAGCGCTAAGCCGTCCATGCAATAACGTAAACCCGTCGGCTTTGGTCCGTCGGTGAAAAGATGTCCGAGGTGCCCGGCGCATCGTCGGCAATGCACCTCGGTGCGGGATTCAAACAAACTTTTATCTGAAGATGTTCGTACGGCATCGCGAATCGGCGCATAAAAACTGGGCCAACCGGTGTGGCTGTCAAACTTCGTCTGTGACTTAAATAGCGCCAAGCCGCAGCCTGCGCAGAAATACGTGCCGCGGCGTTTTTCGCCGTCTAACGGGCTGGTAAAAGGAGGCTCGGTACCGTGCTCCCGCAGGATTGCATATTGTTCCGGCCGCAATCGCTTGCGCCACTGGGCCTCAGTCAGATGCACTTCATACGGTTCGCTGCCGCCCAGAGCGCAACGGGGGAATCCCAATTGCAGCGCCGTTCCCACAGTTCCAACGGTCAGGGCAGCCAGCGCTTGTTTTCTGTTCATGCCAATACAACGGTGGCCGAGCAACAAACGATTGCAGCCCGGCGTAACTTAATAAGCAGGCGGGTCGCTGGCCGGAAACGAGTCGGCGACCGTTTTGTCGTAGTCTTCTATGGGAAGGTCCTCGGTCTCGGGCAGTTCTTCTTTTTGTTGCTCGAAATCGGTCGAGGCGGGAGTGATCGGAGTTGCATTGTCGTTCATGAGCGATGTCTTCCCAAAAGGAATACGGTGGCCCTAGCAAACCATTCTAAACAAGGGAGTATACAATGAAGTCCTATACCGCCGGAAGCTTGTTCGTCCTCGCGCTTTTCGCTTTGCCCTTCGAGGTTTGTGCTCAAAACAAGAGCGACGCCGTTCCACCTGCGGTGAGCGAGCTGCGAGCCGCCGTTGATGCTGGGAATTCTAAGTTTCTCCAAGCAATGAAAACTGGCGACGTGAATCTCATGGTATCGCTGTTTGCACCCAACGGCATGCAAATGGCGCCAGGGGAACCCATAATTCATGGTCGTGCAGCTTTGCGCGACGTTTACACGGGTTTCTTTAAAAAGCTTCACGTGCTTGATGGTTCCATAACAACTAAGGAATTGGGCGTCAGTGGCAAAATAGCGTACGAGCTGGGAAACTACGTCTTCCACTTCCAGTCAGTAGACAAATCCGAGGTTACTTCAACGGGGCATTATATGGAAGTATGGGAACACCAGCCCGACGGTTCGTGGAACATATTAGTAGATGCGGCACAACCGGATCCGAAAAAGTAAGCGCATCTGAATTGTCAACTAAAGGAAAAGAGAGCACGAGCTGCTCTCTTTTCCCATGATGCGACCACCAACTACTGTTGAGTTCTTGCCGCCATGTGGTTGTGGGCCCCGATGGCTGAACGCTTGCACATGTACATTCCATGTGCGGTGTGTCCATAGTAGCGGCTGCCCATCATGTGATAGACGTGCGAATCGCTGTTGACCCAAACCCTGGGATTACCGGGTCCGCATCTCATGTGGCCCATCATTGGCATATGATGGCCCATCCCAGGCATGTGGTGGCCGCCCATTGCTAGTGCCGATCCCGTTCCAAGCCCGATCGCGATCGCCAGACTCAATAAACTACGCATGATACCTCCTCGTTAGTTGAGCTTATTTTAGCACATCTATCTTGTAGCCACCTCCGCGCTTCGCAAGGCGTGCTCCATGGCCAGCAACTTCTCTTTTCGTTTTGGATCCCAGCGATAGCCGCCGACTCCTCCGCCCGCGGGCACGAAGCGATGGCACGGAATTAGGAGTGCCACAGGGTTGGCGGCACATGCGCGGGCAATTGCGCGCACTGCTTTGGGACATCCAATTGCTTGTGCCAGTTGAGCGTATGTCTTGGTCGTTCCGGGTTTGAGCTCGAGCAACGCGGTCCATACGCTCCTTTGAAAAGCTGTTCCGCGAACGTCGATCGGCAGACGTGGCCAAACTTCGCTACCGGAAATATACCCAACGATCAGTGAAGTGGTGCTTTCCAACTCATCGTCGGCTCGCGTGATGCGTGCAAGCGGAAATTCTGCGCGAAGACGCAACTGAAGATCCAATTCGCTGCCGATGTCTACGCGGCAGACCCCTCGCTGCGTGACAGCTACGAGGACCTTGCCGAGTTGCGTTTCGATAATGGCGTAAAGGAGTTCGGCGTTCTTTCCGCCCTCACGAAATTTTGCAGGCGTCATGCCCAGCATAGATGACGTTTTTTCGTACACTTGCGACGATGAAGCAAATCCGGCATCATAGATGGCGGTCGTGACGGAACCGCCCTGCTGCTGCAATTGCAAACGCAGGCGGCGCTGTCTCACCATCTCCGAATAATTCCTAGGCGAAACGCCGATTTGGCGTTTAAACTGACGTTGCAGATGCGCCTCACTCAGTCCGATGAGACGCCCAAGATGGGCCAAGGTCGGTGGGCGGTCAGCCTCTTCAATGTAGCGGCAAGCTTGCAAGAGGCGCGCATCCACGGTATTCACCTCATCAGGCCGGCAGCGTTTACACGCGCGGTAACCTGCGGCCCGTGCTTCTTGGGCGCACCCGAAAAGCTCGACGTTGCGAAGAAGCGGTTTGCGGCTGCCGCATGTCGGCTTACAGTAAACGCGTGTCTTCTTAACGGCGTAAACGAAGCACCCTTCAAAAGTAGCGTCCCGATGGACAAGTGCAGAATAACAAACCTGTAAATTCATAACCCCATTCTATCGCCCGAACGGACCCAGTTCTATCCGGAACTTGCGGTCAAACGGCTTGCACTCCTACAAGCGCGCAAGTGCATCTTCGTTCCATTCTATTCCGCTACCGGGGCGGTCCGGTGTCAAAAGGTTCCCGTCCTTGACCTCAGCCGGTTCCGATAAAATAGGACCGACATGGTCGAGGTATTCAAGCCATTTGCACGTCGGCGTGACGCCAAGAAGGTGAACACTAAACTCAGGGAAGGTATGGCTCGACGCCGGAAGGCCGGACGCCTCGGCTAGTGCTGCAGCACGCAACCAGCCGCTGACGCCACCAAGTTTCATAGCATCGAGCATCACGTGATCGGAAGCGCGCGCCGCAATGCTTTTGGCCATGTCGTGTGGTCCCCACCAGTTTTCACCAAGTTGAATCGGCGTTGTCGCCGCAGCCGCAATGCGGGCATGGCCCTCGAAATCGTCCGCCCGAGTGGGTTCCTCGATCCAGTACAGATCTTCTTGATCAAGCACGCGCGCACGGTCGATCGCTTCTCCCACAGACAGGCTCTGATTGTAATCCACCATCAACTTGAGTTCGTCGCCGATGGTTCGCCGGACGGCGCGAATCGTTTGGAGATCTGCCTCGAGGTCGCCACGGCCGACCTTAACCTTGATCGCTCTGAAACCAAGGGCCAGTAACTCCTCTGCTTCTTTGGAAGCGCCTTGAGGGCTCATGGCGCGCAAACTTCCATACGCCGGGACCGGTTTCAGTTCACCGCCTAACAACGTGACGAGCGGCACTTCGTGAGCCTTGGCGAGCGCATCCCAGAGCGCCATATCGATACCCGCCATGGCAATGCCCGTTAGTCCCTGCGGGCCGAGCAGTCGAAAGTGCCGTTGGAGTTTGCGTTCTGCCGTGTAGGGTGCCGCATCATCGCCCTTTAGCAGGTCATGGAGATTAGCAACGAGTTGGACGAGCGGCTGTAGAGCCGCCGCCGTGTAGCAACGCACGTAACTCGAACCGGTGATGCCTTCTTGGGTCAAAATATCGATCAGCACCATCGGCGCGGTCCGCATAATGCCACTAGCGGTTTCGATCGGATGCGCAAGTGCCAGGTCGATGCCGCGCGCGCGAATCTCTCGAATCGTCATCCGTCCTCCCTGGTTGCTCGCCGCGCTGGGAAGCCTTGGCGTTTTACGTAAATGGCCTCGATTACTCGCATCTTGCAATAACCCAGCCAGCCGCTGCGTCGTTTCAAATCTCATCGATCACGCCAAGCTTGGGTTCAACTTTTAGGTGCGACGGGATTGCGGTACATACTCGCAATGATTCTTCGCGCATGGGTCCTCACGCTTAGCTTTCTCTTCTGCGGCAGTGCTATGGTGAGCGCCCAACCACAAAACTTGCTAACCAATGGAAGCTTCGAATCAGGAGTCCTTAGCGGCCCGTCAAGCGCTCTGAATCTTGATTCCAATGCGATCGCCGGGTGGCGTGTCAATCGCGGACGCGTGGACTACATCGGCACCTTTTGGCAAGCATCGCAAGGCGTTGGAAGTATCGATTTGGACGGAACTCCCGGGCCGGGCGGAATCGCTCAGAGTTTTCGAACGGTGCCAGGGCAGACCTATATGGTACGATTTGACCTCGCCGGAAATCCAGATGGTCCGCCTCGCTTCAAAGTCATGGCGGCGGCCGTCGCCGGAAACGTTCGGCGTTTCACCTTCGATATCAGCGGCCACAGCAAGAGTGCAATGGGTTGGGTCACGCGAAGCTTCGCTTTTCGGGCCAGCGCAACGATATCAACCCTAGAATTATACAGCCTCGATGCACCCGGAAATTGGAACGGCGCAGCAATTGACAATGTATGGGTTTCTGCCAGCGGCCAGGTACCCCAGGAACGGCCGACGACGGTCTCGGGCAGAATTGATTTACGCGGTGTGTGGATTGGTAATTACCCGCAGCGCGACTTGCGCGTGCGCATCGCTCAGGAAAATATGCGCGTCACGGCGACACTCCTCGACGGAAACGCTTACGTCCCAGCTGGTAAGATCTCGTGGTATGGCGACATCACCGGACCGCGGTTTGCCGTTCAGCAAGTCTGCGCTCATCGAGATTATGTTGCGCCCGAATGGCATCGTGCGACGGTGACCGTCGTGAATCAAAACACGCTTGATTTGGGTATCAA
>JALYZK010000193.1 GCA_030945705.1 Vulcanimicrobiota bacterium
ACTCGGGAGGATTCAAAGAAATCGTGTTTGCCGTTAAGGGTGAAGAGCCGTACCGGCATTTCAAGCATGAATCCGGCGTGCACCGCGTACAGCGTGTCCCCGTAACCGAGGCGCAAGGCCGCGTGCACACGAGCACCGCAACCGTCGCTGTTCTGCCCGAAGCGCAAGAAGTCGACATTGAAATAAATCCGAAAGATCTGCAGGTTGATACCTTCAAGGCCAGCGGCGCTGGCGGGCAGCACGTGAACAAAACCGAAAGCGCAATTCGTATAACGCATCTGCCCACGGCTACGGTCGTATCATGCAGCGAGGAGCGCTCGCAGTTGCAAAATCGCGAACGCGCCATGCAGATGCTTCGCAGCGTGCTACTCGATAAGAAGCAACGCGAGGCAGACGCGGTTATGGGTTCGTTGCGCAAGAATCAGGTTGGTACCGGCGACCGCTCGGAAAAAATTCGCACCTATAATTTTCCCCAAGACCGCATCACGGACCATCGCATCAATGAGAATTTTCAAAACATCAAAACCATCCTTGACGGTGACCTAGGAAGAATCGTTCAGGAACTGGATAGAGTTGCGCGCGCAAAGCTTCTTGCAGGGGAAACTCCGGCGGCTTGAGGCCTCTTTTTAGAACATGCGGACTGTCGAAACGGCGTTAGTCCAGGGGGTGCGAAGTTTGGCGGAGTGTAGCGAGACGCCCCGTCTGGACGCGCAACTCTTGATGGCTCAAACGTTGGGACGCCCCAGGAGTTGGCTCGTTGCCCACGCGGACAGCGTTGTGAGTGCAAGAAAGCTCGATCGATTCATGCGTTTGTGCGAGCGGCGTGCTTGCGGAATTCCCATCGCGTATTTGACCGGTCGGGGGAGCTTTTACGGACGTGAGTTAGCTATTAACGGCGACGTGCTTGTTCCGCGTCCTGAAACCGAACAGCTCATCGAAGTCACTCTGGAGTTCCTACGCACGTCGCGCAAAATGAACGCCCGCATACTCGACGTGGGAACCGGCAGCGGCGCAATTGCCATCACCATTGCCGCGGAACTTCCCGAAGCCATTGTGGACGCAACCGACATAAGCCCCGATGCTTTACGGGTCGCGCGTCGCAACGCACGGCGTCACGGAGTCCAAAGGCGATGCACCTTTTATCGGGGCGATCTGACGAGACCGGTGCGCGGCATGCGCTACGACGTTATAATCGCAAACCTGCCCTACGTCCCCACCACTTCCATTCCGGTTGCTCCTAGCCCACTATCATTCGAGCCTAACGTGGCGCTGGATGGTGGGAACGACGGGCTTGCGGTGTACCGTAGGTTAATGGATTGCGCTGCGGATGTTATGTGTGCGGATGCGTTTCTGGTAATGGAGGGTGCACCCCCGACAATCGAGCGTCTTAAGGCGCTGGCCATCGTGGCCTTCCCCGGTGCGCGCGTCGAAGCCGGCAAGGATTTGAGTCTCCGCGACCGCTACGTTTGCGTGCACCGACAGGTTCGCCGTTGACGCTGCCGGAATAAACGACTCCCGTAATGACCAAATATATCTTCTTCACCGGCGGCGTCGTAAGTTCGCTCGGGAAGGGGATTGCAGCGGCGTCTTTAGGACGCTTGTTAAAGAATCGCGGCATTGGCGTGTCGGTCCAAAAACTTGACCCGTACATCAATGTTGACGCCGGAACCATGAATCCATATCAGCATGGAGAAGTCTTTGTAACCGAAGACGGTGCCGAGACGGATCTTGATCTGGGTCATTACGAACGCTTCATCGACGAATCACTGACCCGAATTAATAATGTGACGACCGGGCAAATCTACGCCTCTGTTATCGACAAAGAGCGGCGCGGCGATTACTTGGGCGCTACGGTTCAGGTCATCCCGCACATCACAAATGAAATAAAAGCGCGTATTAAGCGCGTTGCGCTCGAAAGTCACGCCGACGTGTGCATCGTGGAAGTCGGCGGTACGGTGGGCGATATTGAGTCGTTGCCCTTCTTGGAAGCTATCCGGCAAATACGCTATGATGTAGGTGATCAGAACGTTATGTTCGTTCATCTGACCTTGCTTCCGTATCTTGGCGCGGCTGACGAATTGAAGACTAAGCCAACGCAACACTCAGTACGAGAACTGCGCGCGATAGGAATTTTTCCTGACGCCATTGTCTGCCGCACGCAGTCCAGCGTTCCCATCCCTCTAGAATTAAAAGAAAAAATAGCACTTTTTTGCGACGTGTCGCCGCGGGCGGTCGTACAGAACGCGGATGCACCGACCATCTATCAAGTTCCGCTCAACCTAGAATCAGAGGGCTTAGCCCGGGCAGCAGTTGCCAAGTTGGGTTTGTCTGAAAGCCCGCCGGAACTTAACGACTGGCAAGCAATCGTTGATCGCATTATGTTACCGCAAAGACGTGCGAAGATCGCGGTGGTAGGGAAATACGTCGACCTCAAGGACGCGTACATTTCTATCACAGAGGCGCTGAACCACTCAGGGATCTTTCATAACGCTAAAGTTGATATTGAGCGTATCGATTCCGAAACGATTGAAAACGAGGGAATCGGGCTGTTGCGTCATGTGGATGGAGTTTTAGTCGCTCCTGGATTCGGCGCGCGTGGCGTAAAAGGCAAACTGCGGGCAATCGCGCATGCGCGCGAACATAAACTACCGTTCTTAGGAATATGTTACGGTATGCAGCTTGCGTGCGTCGAGTTTGCACGTAACGTATGTGGCTTAGTCGGAGCAATGACAAGTGAAGTCGACGAAACTACTGCGGATCCGGTGATCGACTTCTTGCCCGAACAACGTAACCTTGCCGCAATGGGCGGCACGATGCGGCTTGGCGCGTACGATTGTACGCTCGAGCCCGGTACCTTGGTGGCTCAAGCGTACGGAGAGTTGCAGATCAGCGAGCGCCACCGTCACCGCTACGAGTTCAACAACCGCTACCGGCCGCTCTTCGAAGAATACGGCATGCGCTTTTCTGGACATCACACCGTTGGCGCTACGACGTTGGTTGAGGTGATCGAGTTAGCGCCCGCCATGCACCCCTGGTTCGTAGCAACCCAGGCGCACCCGGAGTTCAAATCGCGCCCCAACCGGCCGTCGCCACTTTATCGAGATTTCATCGGGGCCACGCTGAAGCGGGAGCAACGCTCAACGCAGCGGCTTCTGGTGTCGCCGCTTCCAACCTGAATACTGCAGATATTAC
>JALYZK010000197.1 GCA_030945705.1 Vulcanimicrobiota bacterium
GTTAGCGCGTAGGTCTTGCCGAGCAGAACAAAACCGGAACTCGTGTAAGTTGAACCGTCGTAGGTGGTGCCGCCGGCAGGCATTGGTGCGGTGGGATCGGTGGGCGGCGGTGGTGATGGCCGGGGCCCAAGAAATGTCACCGTATGGGGTTCGCCGGTTGGAAATGTCCACGTTATGGTGTCTCCGGCATTAATGGTTATTGAATTCGGATAAAACTGTAGCCCCTGAAGTGCTTCTTGTTGCGCCGAGCTACCCGCGATGAGCGACCAGCCTACCGGTGAGGTTGGCGGGGTGCTGCTGCCGCCGCCACAGCCTGTCGCGACCAGCAGCATGCTACCGCTTAAAAAAGTAAGCAGAAAATGCTTCATCTGTGAATCCTCAACTAAGAATGCGGAGTCCGTGGCCCCGCGGAATGTAAATTATAAAGTTGCACGATCAAAGCTTAGGCCAATGGCGTCCACTACGCGTCCACGGTTAAGGTAAGGAGGTTACCAAGTTGCCTCGAGCCATAATTTGCCTTGAACCTTTTACCAGCCAGAACGTGTCTCAAGAGAGGGTACGGCTAAGCGATTACGACGATGGTTGAGGGCACGGTGGCGGCACATCTCCCGTTTTCAATCCGCGCAGGCAGCACCGCAGATTTATCGATAGCGGTTGCACTATGGGATGAGGCACAAAGTGCTCGGCGCGGCATGCCTTCGGTTTCAGCCGAAATGCTTGCGATGGAATCGAGGCGACTGAGTGCTGCGAATGCTCTGTTCTTCGTTTTAGAAGAAGACGGCAAGCCAATCGGGATCGCACTTGCGTCACCGGCGCGAGAAGATGCAGGTGACGGCAAAATGATTCCCCGTCTGGCGCACATTAGTTCAGTGGCGATAAAACCCGGTTATTGGGGCCGTGGTCTCGGACGGCGACTAATGAATGCTCTTATCCAAGAGCTCCCAAAGCGCCATTACACAGCGGCTCAACTCTGGACGCAGCCCTCAAATCTTCGCGCACTTCAGTTGTATCTAAGCCTTGGTTTTAAATTCGCGGGTGACGAAAAGATACACCAATTCGAAAATATCCGCCGCTACCTTCGCACACATTTGTGAACGCTTCGCCGTCATGATAGATTGACAGCAAACTCGCAATCGGGCATCCGCATCGGCGTAGATCTGGGTGGAACGAAGATCGAGATCATCGCAATTGATGCGAACCGTAGCGAGATCGTACGCCGTCGGATCGCTACACCCCAAAACGACTACGAAGCAACGCTACGCGCAATTGCTGCGCTTGTTCGAGGCGTGGAAGAAGAACTTGTTTGCACCGCGAGCGTCGGAGTCGGCACACCGGGCGCCGCGTCGCGTAGGAGCGGCTTGATCAAGAATGCGAACAGCACGGTGCTCATCGGCAAGAACCTTAAGCACGATATCGAGCAGCGCCTGGATCGAGAAATCCGCACAGCAAACGATGCAAATTGTCTCGTTCTATCCGAGGCGATCGACGGCGCAGGGCGCGGATCGCGGGTTGTCTTTGGCGTCATCCTCGGAACCGGCGTAGGAGGTGGAATAGCGGTTGACGGACGGATTCTTGAGGGCAGCGCAGCCATCGCCGGAGAGTGGGGCCACATTCCGCTCCCCTGGCTCACAGCGGAAGAAGATCCCGGCTCGTTGTGTTATTGCGGCAAGTATGGATGCATTGAAACCTGGTTGTCAGGGCCGGCCTTGAGCGCGCAGTTCCAAAAACGCACCGGCGAGCGAACGATTCCCACGCAGATTGCAAGACTTGCGCTTGCGGGTAATATTACCGCGGCGCAATGCCTTGCTCGTTACGAGGACCGTCTCGCGCGCGGTTTGGCCGTCGCGATCAATATCCTCGATCCGGATGTTATCGTCCTGGGCGGCGGCGTCTCGAACATCGACCGTTTCTACCCCAACGTCCCAAAGCTGCTTACCAAATATGTCTTCGGTTGTGAGTTTGGATCGACGTTACAACGCGCGTCGCTCGGCGATTCTAGCGGCGTGCGGGGCGCGGCACTACTGTGGTGATGTGAGCGTGTTCTCCCCCTCACCTCGAACATCCCATTAGTGTCCTTTGCGTAAGCGACGCAGCGATGAAAGAACCCGTTCGACTTCATCATCCGTCGTGTACCACGCGCATCCAAGCCTTACGATGGATCCGCCGGAGCTGACGCGCTGCACGGCAGTTTGGGCGTAAAAATCTCCGTGCGAGGCGAAAATCGCGTCCTCTCGCAGGTGACGGGCGACTGTTTGAGACGAAACATTCTCGATCTCAAACGACAGCGTAGGGGTTCGTTTCTTCGACGGCTGAACGCCGAAGACGCGTGCGTTCGGAATATCGCCGATGCCGTTCCACAAACGTGCGAGCTGCGAGTGCCCTTCCGTAGCGAGCCGCGCAAAGGTGGACATAATGCGTTCTCGAGGCGTCGCACCTTCGGATAAATCGGTCATGAAGTCCACGAGCTTTGCGAGTCCGGCTATCCCTTCGTGATTTTGCGTGCCGGTCTCCCAACTTTCGGGTGGAGTGTTTGCAGCGGGCAAAAGCTTCGGTACATCGAGTTGCGCTAGCAGCTTGCGCTTTCCATACAAAATTCCAAGGTGTGGTCCGTAAAACTTATAGCTGGAGCACAGCAAAAAATCGCAGTCCCAGCGGCGCACGTCGATGCATTCGTGGGATGCGTAGTGCACGGCATCAACGATGGTCAAGGCGCCTACCCGCTTTGCCGCACGCACCATAGCTTCCACGTCGTTGATGGTGCCAAATGCATTTGAAGCCGCGCCGATTGCTACGATGCGCGTCCTGGCCGATATCTTGCTGTGAAGATCGTCGTAATCGATTTCACAACTCGGGGTCATGCGCGTTTTTTTTACGACTAGATTGTAATCACGCGCCATTTCATACCAAGGATCGACGTTCGCATGATGGTCAAGCTCGGTAACCACGATTTCGTCGCCGGGTGCGCACTGCCGTCCCAGAGCCCGGCTAAGATGCAAAGTCAACGTCGTCATGTTCGCCCCAAAAACGATCTCATCGCTTGAAGCGGCGTTGAGCAGCCGCACCATCGCAGCGCGAGCTGCCGCTATGGTTTGATCTGTTTCCTCGCTCGAGGGATACGTCCAGTGGGTGTTCGCGTTGTGGTGGACCAGATAATCCAGCATCCCATCGATTGCAGCCTTCGCGATTTGCGTCCCGCCAGGCGAATCAAAATAAGCAACGGGTCGACCTTTGAAATGCCGGCTCAAGGCTGGAAAATTTGAGCGAATATTGTGACTAGCGGCTGGCAGTTGGTCAATCATGTCGGTGGCTATGTCAGACGGCCAGGTGATCTCGACCTTCTCGTCCCGCAAGCGCTCGTCTGCGATGCCTGATGTTATTTAAGTCCTTGCTGCGATGGCTTAAGGAAGCGCACATTGCTAAGCAGCACATCATCAACGTGGCGTACGATCGCCTCTTGATCGGAGCGTGAGATGTGCGTGAAAGCAACGCCGTGTGAATATTGCTGACCTGGCCCATCAAAAAACGACATCACGATCCGGCCGCGCACATACAATTCGCGCTGACCGCTCGGCAAAGTGAATCGCAGTGTGATCTGTGAGCCTTGAGTGAAATCGGCTGCGCCACACATGCGGGCACCGCCGGCACTCAAATCAACAATCTGCGCGTTGCCCTTTCGGATCAGATCCTCTTCGACGATCGAATAAGAGATCGGCAGATCAACGTGCGCTCGCTCAAACTGCCGGCTTCGAGCAGTGCGTGACCGTTTCTTAGGTTCTTGCTCCTCAAGTACTTTACGCATTACTTGGCTTCTCACAAATTCCGGTCAGCCGATGAAGTATAAAGGGCAAGCTCTCAGCAGCGGTGCGTGCTTGCGAAAAATACTGCTGTACGGCGATTCTTACGATTGCGTCCACATCAATGGCTGCTTTTCCAGCAATGGCGTTCATCTTGGCAATCAGCTGCGGAGCGAGATCAAAATCGGGTGATGGGCCGTTTTTTTCCGTGCCAGGGTCTGGGTTGAAATGGTTAAGCAAGGCCAATTCAACGATTTCGTCCATGCGGTGCTGCTGGTTATTGGCTTCATTTTGGAGTGTCGTCGCCAAAGGCGAAGGTAGTTCGAAGTTCAGTTGGACCATACGGCCCTGACATTCTAGCCCAGTGTAGTCAACCGAGCATGAGTTCGGACACAAAACTGTGCCGGACCTTATTCTACCACGTAGCCGAGATTTCGCGGCAGATAATACCTAGCGCGACACAGCACCGAACGTTCACCGAGCGAATCCATCTTGTTGAGACGACGGTTCCGACGTGAAATACGGGTAAACCAAGCAAATAAAAGCCGGTCCCCCTTCGTTGCCTAGTTTGTTCGGATTTTGCGAACGCGACGACAATACGTTTTACGCGACGAGCATCCGGTAAGGGTCATCCGTCACCGTTAGCCGACACTATAGAGTTAAGTCGGCATCATGCAGCGGCGAGCTGCGTGGGGTTAAGAACCGGGCGTTTTTCATCCAAGTCCAGGAGATCAAACCACGTCACAATTTCCGGGCGCCCGGGAGCGATTTGCTCGCGCATCTGATCGAAAAAAGCTTTGTGTTCTCCATCTTCGGGGTGCCAGTGCATACGGTCGTTATTGAATCGCTCGATTTGATCGGGACTCTTTTCGGAAAGGAACCGCGTCTTGACCCAGTTTCCAATCGCATCGTCGGTATCCAGTTCCTTGACTTTATTGGCAAACTCCTGACCGTTGGTTCCAAGAAATTCGAAGAGTGGCCTGTCGTGCGGGCAATCGTAATCGTATTCACCCAGAAGCCCCTCATTGTGGGCTTTGGCCTTATCGATCACACGTTTTAATGAAACCAGGCCGAGCAACTTGTCTTTTGCGCTTCGAGGGGTATTTTTTGTGAGATCCATACCGCTCCCAACACACCAGAGCGGCATACGGTTCCATGGCGAGCGGCAAGCCGCTTCAAAGAATTGGCTAATTAAGTGATCGAAACGGTCGGATACAAGTCGTGAGTCGGCCACGATTTTATCCCTCGTGAAACTGCGAGGCTTCCTCGCTCGAGCGCGATAACTGTTGCGATGTAATTGATATCCAAATGATTGAAGACCGCCGCGAAGGTGATGCCGCCGGGCAAACGCGTTACAGACGATAGCGTTCCGAAAGTCAGCGCGCCATTGTGACTCATAACGACATCCCGAGATACGTCCCAACCGAGCGCATAGAACTTGTTCGTCTTCGCGTATTGCGGGATTGCTGGACGCGTGAGCATTTCTCTTACAGTCGGCGGTGCAAGCAGCTGAACGCCGGTGCTTCCAGCCACGGCATTGAGGAAGTGTGTAAGGTCAATCGTGTTAGCGATCCACCCGCCGTGCGCGTCGATGGCTGAGCCGTCAAAAGCGCCGTAAGAGATTGGTCGAACGTGCGCGTCGTCCTGATAAATCGGCCATTGCGTGGTCGAAAGATCACCATCGGCATAGAACACTTCATTCGGCAAGCGATACGAGGGCGAGGTGCGCGTCATGAGCGACATGGTGCGCACGCCCGCTGGGCGCAAAATGGCCGCGATAACATGGTCACCGTACGACTGCTTTGTCTTTCGCTCGATAATGCGGCCCAGGCAGTTGTAGCCGAAATTGGAATAACTGTATTTGCTGCCAGGATCAAATGCAAGCGGTTGACCCATCATGTACCGGATAAGGTCCGTACTCGTTGCGGGACGGGGATGCCCGAACGCGTCGGCGGCAACGCGGAGTCCGTCGAATTGCGGCTCGAAGATGGTGCTGTCAAACCCGCCGCTGTGCTCGAGCAAATGCCGAACGGTAATCGTCGCAAGACGCGGATCGCGCGTCGTCCCGGGCGGCGGTGTTAAGTCTCCCAAAATCTCGAAAGCCCGCTCCTCCAGCCCGAGTTTGCCGTCTTCCACAAGCTTCATAATAGCGACGGCAGTGATCGGCTTGCTGGAGCTGGCGATACGAAAAAGTGCCGTCGGCGAAACGGGTGTAGTTAGTAGCTGGTCTGCGTAACCGAAGCCCCGCGCGTAAACGAGCCGCCCGTTTCTGGCCACTGCGCATTGACCGCCTGGAATACTGAATCGCTTCATAAAAGTCAACATGAAGCGATCGAAAGATTGTAATTGAGCAATCGCCTTGCCGGTTACCGGTACTTTGGCGCCTACAACTGCCCCGGGTGCCGCGAGCGCTAGGTGCGGGGTCAACATCGGGATAGATGCACCGCCAACGAGAAAATCGCTTCGCTTCATTAGTATTGCTCCTCAAGGCCGTGTATTAGCGGCGAGCGCGTGAGCCCCATGCGGCGGCAAGCGCGACGCCTATTCCGGCACCGAGCGCCAGGCCCTCTGCGGGCTTGCCAAAAGCAGTACCGAGGGCGAGTCCGATACCGACTCCCAGCGCAACGCCGACGCCGAGCAAGCTGCGGGTACTTTGCATTCTTAATGTCTTCGTTCAAACTTCAGGAAGCCCTGAAAAGCAAGTTGCGCATCACGGTTTCGGTAAAGAAACTACAACAGTTGTTCCGGTACCGAGTGCGCTTAGGATTTCAATTTCGCCTTTGGCGCGGTCGATTGCTCGCTTCGCGATTGTCAGGCCCAATCCCGATCCCTCCGTTTGAACGTGGCCGTTTCCGCGATAAAAACGGTCGAAGGCGTGTCGTTTTTCTTCTTCATTCATGCCCGGACCATCATCTCTCACGTTAACGAATACGGTCTTTTCGTCGCTTCGAACCGCAAGGTCAACTTGCGAATCAGGCGCATATTTCAATGCGTTTTGAACGAGGTTTACAATGGCTTCATGCAATTCATTTTCATTGGCGATGACTTTTGCGTCTGCCTCAATCTGCGTTCGCAGCCTGTTGCCGTGCAAGTGTTGCAGCGATTCGGAGATTTTAAAGAGCAGATCCGATACGTTCACTTCGGTGAGTTGCGGCGCGTGCGGTTGTTCGAGTCGGGCGAGCAAAATTAACTGATCGATGAGGTCCCGCATGCGCGTGCTCTCGGCGCGCATCGTTTGGAAGATCTGGTGCTGCGTAGGAGCGTCTTGCACGCAACCGCTCGAAAGGACGTGTACGTATCCGACAAGCACGGTCAGCGGTGTCCGAAGTTCGTGACCGGCGTCGGCGATGAACTGGCGCATCTCGTCTTCGCTCTTTTCCCGCTGGGCGAAGGCTGCTTTGACTTGCTTAGCGGCGGCATTATAGGCGGTCGCAAGATTTCCCAGCTCACTACGATCGGTAGTAAGAACTGGAGGCGTGGCAAAGTCTCCATCCGCGAAGCGGCGCAATGCGGCGGTGGTTTCCAGCAGAGGGCGCAATGCTTGGCCGGAAACATAATATGCGAGAACAACGGCCGCAATCATGATAAAGAGCGCAGCCAAACAAAGCTTAACGATATAGTTTTGAAGGTACCGAGCTAGCTTGACCCGGTCAGCATGAATCATAATAAATCCTCCCGGCACCGCTACGGATGCCGAGCGGAGTCGAAGCAGACCGGCGACCAATGGAGGCCCTCGATGTTCGTTCATGGGTGGATGGAGCATTTCAAGTCCTGGCAATGGGGGATGCGGCTCCATGATGTCGGGACCTACTGACATTGTAGGCTGAGCTCTCTTAAAGTACAGAGCCACGAGCAAGTCCGAATCGCGGTAATAACGGAAGATGTATGGAGCAGACTCGCGCAAACGGTTACGATGACGAGATAAGAAATTGGAAACCACGCTGGGCGCATCCCGTGACGCCGACGTAACCAATGCATCTGCGTTTGCGGTTAGTCCGCGAACGGTAGCTTGAATGGTTATGATCCCTATGACGGCGAGTACAACGAAAGCCGCCGTGACGTACCAGACCGTGAGTCGCCAGCGCAGGGATTTAAACATCGGCCTCCTCGCGCAAGGAATACCCCACTCCGCGAATGGTTTGAATGATTCGTCGATTGAATCCCACGTCAATTTTTGCGCGCAAATATGAAATGTATGTTTCGACGGTTGCGGGCTCGACCGAGCGTTCGGAGCCGTCCCCTTCCCAAACCAGACTAAGCAATTGATCGCGTGTGTATACCCGCTTGGGGTGACGCAGCAGCGTCACCAGCAAATCGTATTCTCGCGCGGATAAACAAATGCGCCGGTTCGCCCGGGTTACGGTCCGCGTTTCGAGGTTGATGTGGAGATCTTGGTAGCGCAGTGTTTGCGCGCGCGCAAGTTTGGGACGGCGCAATGCCGTGTGCAGCCGGGCAACCAGCTCAGGGATATCAAACGGTTTGCTGAGGTAGTCATCTGCGCCGCGGCTCAACCCTGCGATCTTATCCGCGGCATCGCCCTTGGCGCTCAACATGACAATCGGTGCTTCCGTATATTGTCGAAACAGCGGTAGCAATGAAATGCCATCGATCTTCGGCAGCATCACATCCAAAACAATCAAGTCGGGTTGCCACTCGCGAACCAAAGATAAACCTTTTTGCCCGTCGCTGGCACAGCGAACGACGAACCCGGCGTGTGTCAAGCTAAGCTGTAAAAGCTCGCGGATACTGCCTTCGTCATCTACTACGACGACGCGTGGGGTACTATTCTCCATTTGGTCATCCTAGTGGACAATTCTGGGACGTATCTGGGAAACACGCCTACTCGAGGAATTCCCAGCACTCTGTAAGATACTTACCTTAGGATGTAGCAATGAATAAATTAGCATTGGCGACGCTCGCGGTCGCCTTCATTCTCAGCCCCTCGGTCGCGCGAGCCGATGACACCCCAACTGCAGAGATGCAACAAATCCATCAAAATATGATGCGCCTCCATCAGGAAGCTCGCAGCGGTGTGCTCGCTGCGTTGACACCGGCGCACCGCGTTCTTTTAGGCCAAGTCGTGGGACGACTTGCAACCGATCAAAATCCCGACCTAGCCGGCGCTGCCAGGACCCTAAACAGCGCACTGACGCCGGCGGAGTCGCAATCCGTTCTTCGAATTTGGAACAACCTACGAACGCAATCCCGCCAGTTAATGCAAGCTGCCGATGCGCAGATGCCCGGTCGACCGGCTGCAGCACATCATCCAGGGAGCCATGCCAATCGGGGTGACGCGGACGCCGGTGAGGCGCTTTTACGTCTGGCCATACCCCATGCAGGACCGCATATGCACATGTAACGCGCAATTTCCATTGTAGAAAGGAAGAAGATGGTTCGGATCGGGCCATCTTCTTGTTTACCGGGCGTCCGCCGCCCGGTCGTATAAGCGCCAGATCGCCTTGAACTGTGAATGATGAGTCCGGCGACGCTCTCAAGTTCCCTCCTAACCTGCCGATAGAACCAGTAAAACCGACAGTCGGTTCCTAGGGGGTTACTAGTTTGTACTCATGCCTTGCTCGATCTTTACTTACGTGCGTAGTGTGTGTCTTCGTGGCATACGGTACTGCGAGCGCGAGTAACTTTGGAAGTCCGCCGTCGGGTCGGATACCAATTCTATATAACGACCATACGGTATATACGAAGCCGGACATACTCACGCGCAGTCGCGTGCTTGCGGCCTTCATAAAAAATCATCAGATTTACGTCCCGCTTCGAAGCATGTTCGAGCAGATGGGCGCAACGGTCACGGCTTCGGCCGACGGCCGGACATTCACTGCGACGAAGCCGGGATCGACTGTTTCGGTGCGCCTCGGATCAAGCCTCGTCACGATCAACGGCGCCTCCAGACCGTTGGACGTTCCGCCAATGCTTTATCAGGGCGTCGTCCTCGTACCGGTTCGTGTGATTTCAGAGGCGCTCGGTGCTTACGTGCTCTGGGTGCCCCGCAGACAGCTCGTTGTTGTCCGGTACAATCCAACAGCACCGCCGCCGTCGCCGCCGCCCGCGGGAGGTACACCCGCTCCAGCGATCGCGCCCACCCCAGTGCCAGCTGCAACCTTACCGCCGATCGTCGTTAAGCCGTACAGCGGTTTTATAGCAGCCGGTTTCGCAACTGGAAAGAATTACAACGAATTTTCTGCGGGCGGACGCTGCGAGAAGAACACCTATGTTGCGAGCGCGGCGTATATGTTGCCCAATTCACCGCTGGCGGTGAAAATCGATTTCCGCCAAGACGCCTACGTTTCCAGCATCAATACGCAAGACGCTTTTGGTGCGTATTTCACGCAGTTTGCAACCATCGATGGCGGCACTGCGCTAACGCCGGTGTTCCTCGCAAAGCAGAGCACTCTGGATGGGCGACTCGAACTGAAAATTGCAAACCCGAACATCTACGCCGGCCTCGGCTACCTGCAAACCTCGACCAATTACGGCTATCCGCATCTGCGGGCTGTAGGCGCAGGTCTTGAAAAGCTGCCTGACTTGAACGCACGTCTGAGCGTGTTCGGTTCGGCATTTTATTATCCGAATGCCACCGGAAACTATACGGTTTCCAATATCGCCAGTCCAAACAATAACGTAACGTACAAACAAAGCTATGCGATTACTAAATACGATATCGGGCTCACCTACACACTAAGGAACTTCCCCGTCTATGCCTATGGTGGCTTCAGTGGCGACCGTTATTCGAAACGTCAAAACGCGCCCATAGATCAGACGCACGGCGGCCCCTACCTTGGACTCGGGCTCAAGCTATGAGAGTGAATAATATGTTTACATTATCCAACTTTTCGCCGCTATCGATAATCAAACTCACGGCGTTGCTTGCGCTTGCCACGGTGGCAGGCTGCAGCGGCGGCGGATGCTGTGAGCCGCCTGCAAATGTCAATCATGTCGGCGGTGTGATCCCCCCGGGGACTGGTCCCGGGGCTATGGTCACGGTGCCCGCCGTAACGATCGGCAATGGCGGCACGGCGACAATTCCGATTACGGGAACCGGCCCATTTACGGCTGTTGGTTGTCCTGGAATCGTGAACGCGACGGTCAATGGAAATATTCTTAATCTCACTTCTGTCGGCGCGGGGTTGTGCGTAGTCGTCGTCACCTCACCGGGCGGCGGAAAAGGCACTATAACCGTTACCGTGACGCCTGCCCCACCGCTGGTGGTCACGCCGGTCACGCTGCAGCTGGGTCCTGGCGGATCGGGCGCGGTTACTGTCACAGGTACGGGTCCCTTTACTGCAACCGGATGCCCAGGAATCGTCAACGCGACCGTTACGGGTAACGTTGTGAATCTCGTCGCCGTCGGCGTTGGCGTCTGCGCGGTCATTATAACCGGACCGGGCGGAGTTCAAGCCACGGTGGTGACCACGGTTTCCGCGGGAACCCCGGCGATTACAATCAATCCTCCGACCATAACATTGGCTCCCGGAGCGACGGCTGGACTTCCGATCACCGGAACCGGACCGTTTACCGCAACCGGCTGCCCGGGAATCATCAACGCGACCGTTAACGGCAACGTGCTCAATCTCGTCGCGGCCGGCGTTGGGGTCTGCGTGGTGGTTGTCACCGGTCCAAACGGCGTACAGGCAACAGTCCTAGCCACCGTTACTGGAGCGGCGCTTCCCCTTGTGGTTACGCCAACAACTCTACAGTTAGCACCCGGTGGTACGGGCTCCGTTGCAGTCACCGGCTCAGGCCCGTTCAATGCAACCGGATGTCAGGGAATCATTAACGCAACCGTTACCGGCAACGTCGTTAATCTGGCAGCCGTTGGCGTCGGTGTTTGCGCGGTCGTCATTACTGGACCGAACGGGGTGCAAGCGACGGTGCTTGCGACTGTCGCGGCCACGACGCCGCTCGCCCTGACGCCGACGAGTGTGCAACTCCTTCCGAATGGTACCGGCGCAGTGGCCATTACCGGGACGGGTCCGTTCACGGCAACGAGCTGCCCGGGAATCGTGAAAGCAGTCGTTACCGGCAATGTATTGAATCTGGCAGCAATTGGCGTGGGCGTGTGTGTGGTCGTTGTCACCGATGCAAATGGGGTAAAGGCAAACGTTGTAGCGACAGTTGCTGCAACGCCGGCGCCGATCTCACTTAGTACGCCGGTCGTTCAACTGCTTCCAAACGGTACGGCCAACGTCGGAATTACCGGCATGGGGCCCTTTACAGTAACGAGCTGCCCCAATGTCACTGCGACGGTTAATGGCAACATCCTCACCCTTGCAGCGGGAGCTGCCGTGGGCGTGTGCGCGGTCGTAGTTACGGGACCTGGCGGCGTCCAAGCGACGGTGGTTGCAACCGTCGCGGCAGGGTTAGCACTCAGTCCGGCAGCCGTGCAACTCGGCGTAAACGGCACGAGTGACGTTGCCATTACCGGAACGGGTCCGTTCACCGTGACCGGGTGTCCGGGAATCATCGGCGCGACTGTCAGCGGTAACGTGC
>JALYZK010000205.1 GCA_030945705.1 Vulcanimicrobiota bacterium
AGTTAAGAAGACGTAATCGCAGCTTCCGGTTGGACGATCCGCTCCGAACTAAGTGCGGCTTCAGTCTCTGACCAAGTCCACGCCTGCCAGATGATGACCGAGGTGGCCACAGTTTCGATCGTTGCGAAGAACAAGTACTCTGGAAAAGCAGGCGGCCTGCCCCATCCGACCAGAGGCGGAACGAAGGTCAGGAAACCGTTTACAAGGGTTATAACGCCACCCGCGATTATATTCGCCAGCCGGTTCTCTCTAAACGGAAGCAGTCGACACGCCAGAATCATGGCTATGGGTAACTCCATCAAGACCGCCGAGGCCATCAGAGCCCATGGGGAAAGAGACGCGAATGAATTTCGCGAGCCAGCAATAGCGAACAGGGCAATCACGTCTGCATATAGATAGTTGAGTAACGCGAAGATCCAGAGCAGCGACAACCGCTCCTTTGTGTCATGCATGTCAACCTCCTACGGAATATTATTGCCGGCGGCGGAATAAGTTTCAGGCGGAATTTCCGTTTGGACCTCACTCGCACATCGTAATGTCGAGCACTCGAGGGCGCAACTGCATCGTGGAGAGCACCCCAAAAACTGCGCCAGCGGGACCACAATCTCGAGCCGCCTAAGCGGCTTGATCTACGGAGGTCTCGATGGCCCGCAAACGCCAGTCCCCCGAGTCGATCGCCAAGGTCCTACGCCATCGCGACCTGGAAAGCCGACGGACAATGCGTTCGCCGAGTCATTTACGCCACTCATTTGCATCCATAATGCATGAAAGTGGTGCATCTTTGAAAGTCATGTCTGAAGCGCTCGGTCACACCACCATAGCAGTAACCGCCAACCTCTACACGCACGTTCTTGGAAGCCAACAAAGAGAAGCGGCTGACCGATTGGGCAGCGCTCTTGAAAGCGCAGACTCATTGAACCGGTCCCTAGCTTGAAATGGCCGATTCGGGACTCAGAGGGCATCAAGAGGGCATCAAATAGGAGGCCGTCAATAAGAAAAAGCCCATAACCACGAGCTTTTATTGGTAGCCCCAACGGTATTCGCACCTTAGATAGCGGTTCCGGCCGATCCCTGGCAATCCTGAAAAAGCCCATTCAGCGAGGCTTTCCGGCGCGGCGCATCCCTGCCACTCCCGTCCAATTCGTGTCACATTCGCCCGCTCCGTGACAAATCTGTGACAAAGTCCACGATCAGAATCAGCAAACTTTTCTCGATGCTGATATCGGGCTAACAAAGAGCACCTCGACGCTATCTCAAGAACTACAGGTGCGCGAGGCGCATTTGCAAGTGCGGGCATCTTTCAGCACGCAACGCGAAGCGCGGCACCGAGGAAGCAAATGAAGCACGCCATTCTTGGAACCGGCGCCATTGGGTCGGTATTGGCAGTCGCTCTCACTGAGGCGCATGCGGAGCCCCTCATGATCGGGCGCGAGGCGCAATCTCAGCCGCAGTCCATCACATTGCTGCGCGACTCCGGAGAACGAACGATAAGCGTCCGGGTCACGGACAGAATAACTCGAGGTGATGAGATAGACGTCTTATGGATTGCCACAAAAGCACCTGGGCTAGCAAAAGCCGTTGAAAGAATCGATTGCAAACCGGCGCTCGTGATACCACTGCTCAATGGTCTAGAGCACGTCGAGTGGCTAAGAACGCGTTTCGGCACAGCAGTTCGTGCAGCTAGTGTCATTGTGGAAGCGCTTCGCGTGGGTACCAGCATAGTTAGCCAACGCAGTGCCGGTATACGATTACGAATTGCAGGATTATCTGACACAGAAAAGGGGGCACCTTACCGCTACATTTGCCGAAACGAGCATTGATTTGGCCTTTGCGGACGACGAGCAACTCCTTTTGTGGTCTAAATTAGTGTTTTACGCGCCTTTTGCACTCTTGAATACAGCAACGTGTCTAACGGCGGGACAATTGCGCGATTACGACGACCTGCGACACACATTCAACACGATTGCACAGGAGATCGCGTGTGTGGCCGCGGCCGAGGGAGTGGAAGTGTCCGCATCCAACGCTCTAGACATGCTCAAGAGTGTCCACGCAACAATGGAAAGTTCTATGCGCAGGGATTGGGAAAAGGGTCTCGTTCCCGAAATTGACGCGGTCGGCTATGCAGTTGTTCGTCGAGCACTTCAGCATCGAGTCCTGACGCCCCACCTCCTGTCGGCAGTTCAAGAGATCTCGCGCCAGTGTCGACGTAGCCCAGTTTTTGCTTTTGATGCGCCCGCTCCAGTGGGCCCATATAGTCAAGCAATCCGCATCGACGAGCAAATCTTTGTGAGCGGACAACTTCCGATCGATGCCGATACGGGTCTTTTGATAGACGGATCATTCAGTGAGCAGTTAGAACGCACGATTAAGAACGTGGGTGCAGTCCTGGCTGCTGCGGACTGCACGTATGACCAAGTTACGAGAATCACAATATTCCTTGCTGACATGCGCTACTTCGAGGAAGCAAATCGAATATATTCGCGCTATTTTACTGGCGCCCGTCCGTCCGGGACCACGATAGCGGTCTCCGGTCTTCCACGCGGAGCGCTTGTCGAGATCGACGCCATCGCTACGCGGCTCAATTCAGTTTGAAGTAGCGTTCCGAAGTCGCGCCATAAGTAGTGCTCGTTATCGAAGGACGAGGTTTACTGGGCGGCGCCTGTATAGTTTGCAATAGCAGCAAGGTGAAGCTGAGCCAGATCTATGCACGGATATCCCGCAGGGCGCCATTTATAGAATGAGGAGAGGTCAGTCCCCGCCAGCAAAAGCGCGTCGGCACCGAGCCCCATCAGCTCCTCCGCAAGTTCTTCGAGCAAACAATATTCCTCTTCTGAACCGCGCTTGCCTAGGAGCGCGATATCATTGTAAACCATGTGAATTTGCTCGACTATACTTTCGGGCGGGGTTACAACGCGCGACTTGTCTACCGATCCGTAGATATTTGTCTGGACAACAGCTTTGTTGCCCAAGATGGCAACCCGTTCGTAAGGCAAGGAGTCGCTAATGAAGTCACGGATAAGGCTCAGGATATCGATGATTGGACTTTCGGAAACTTCGCGTAATTCATGGATGCATATATGAGGCGCTACTGCGGTAATAGCGATTGCAGAACAGCCGCCGGCTTTAAGACGATCGATGAGGACGGAGAAGTATCGAGCGAGGCCACGAGCATCACCTCCGGACACGAAAGAGAGAACCGTGCCGAGATCAGCGTGTGCGAGCAGCAAGTCGAGCGGAACACCGGCGTCTTTGTGCCGTCTCGCCAACTCTTGATAGTAAAATATGCCAGCATTTACAGAAAGGCCCGCAATTAGCCCAACCGCCCGTTCAGTCATGATTTGACTGCCCGTAAGCTAGATGTAAACGTTTCTCGTGACCCGCGACCGTCAGCGAAGTTTCCTAAGAGTTGGACCGCAGAATCCGTGCATTTGAGCAGCGTTGAGAGCTTAGTGACAAAAGCCCGCCTTACTGCCTGAAACGGAGTTTTGATGATCGATAGCATAATGCGATTCCTTTTCGACGCTCGCCACAGTACTGGAATAGGAGTTCGAGAACCAATCGATGCCCTGTTGTTAGGCGGGTAAGCGTCGCGACTCATGATTTGTAAGAAAATGGTTACCTAACGTTCCAATTGAGAGGGTCTAACAAGCGAGCCATCGGGACCGTAGTTGTTTCAGGGGACCGTGGATTCCATTTCGGGCACGTCAGTCGACGGTTTGAAGAGCGCTTGGGCGATGGCCGTTGGTACGACCGCGGTCAAAATCACAACGGTGACCAGAGCGGTGTATTGCGCCTTGGTGATGTAGTGATGGGAAAGTCCGTAGAGGCTAGAAATGGTACCGAAGGTCAGTCCTGTGGCCATTGGAATATCTGAATGCGTAGCGCGCGAACTATTGATTCGAGGGAAGCAGTCGCGGTTGTGGTAACTGCAGCGGCCGCCACTACGGCGGCGAAGATGCGAGGCGTTTTACCTAACGCAGGCAGGCCACGTGGTCGGTTTTTCATGATGACTCTTTCTCTCAATGCGCGGGCGCCCATCGGTTTCCGCAGTTGAGAAGGTCAGCCTACAAGCCCGCCCTTACGAGTTGGTTTCACCCGAGAGCTTTTTCCGAATGTGTTTGCAGATCGTGAGGTTACTCGGCGGCAGGCAGCGGTTACAAGTCGGTAACGGTGTTGGTCAAAGGTGGGGACCCCGGTTCACTGACAGCCCGAAATCGAAGCCGAACAAAACGTTGTTGATATATGCGGGAGCGACCCTTTTGGCCACACCCGCCCACTCGCCAATTAGCGACACGGGTTTTCAAGTGGTGGAGATGAGCGGACTCGCTGACCCCTTACAAGCGGAAATAAAAAGTACGCAAAGTGTCCCGGGAGCAAGAGCCAAGAAAATAACCGATTGCTCGGTAG
>JALYZK010000221.1 GCA_030945705.1 Vulcanimicrobiota bacterium
ACCCACAAAAACGTGAACCCATGTTTACTTTGGAAGAACGCATCGCAATGATTAGGGAATGCGTTGGTGGCATCACCCGGGTGAAAGTTGATCATTTTCGGGGACTGCTGGCGGACTATATCAAGGAACACAACGGCGATGTCATCATTAAAGGTTTACGGGTGGTCTCCGACTTCGAAAGCGAAATGTCCACCGCGCTGATGAACCGATCCCTTTCCGAGGTCGATACGATGTTCCTGATGTCGGATCAGCGTTATTCGTTCATTAGCTCCAGCATGGTAAAAGAGGTCTTCTTTTTAGGCGGCGACGTCGCTGCGTTCGTGCCCGACCCGGTCATGCGTTTCATGTCCCGGAAACGCGAATCATTGCGCACAATACCGTAACGGAGGATATACATGTCGGTCTATCGCGTTTTAGATAAACTCGAAACATATGTGCACGAAGGTACTTGGTTGCCCGCGGGATACCGCGTTCTTAGTGAGGAGCGTTTGGTAGAGTACATTGAGAAAATACGCTCCACACTGCCTGAGGAAGTCGGGCGCGCCAAAATTATTGCTAAGGACAAAGAACGAGTGATTCGCGCAGCGCAAGAACAAGCGCAACTCATCGTCAATCAAGCCGGCAGCACCCATGATGAGCTCATCGATCAGTCGGAGGTTCTCAAGCGAGCCCGCACCACAGCGGAGGCATTGCTTCGTGAGGCGGAAGAAAAAGCCCAAAAAATTCACGAGGGCGCCGACCGATACGCGGCCCAGCTCCTTGGCGAGCTCGAGAATAAACTGTCGGGCGCACTTGGGTCGGTTCGCAAAGGGCGCGAAGCATTAAGTGGTGTTCGGCAGAACAATGGTGCGCATGTTTCCGGTACGTTGATTGATGCCGCGGCGAAAAGCAAGCGCGCTGCTTTCGACGCGCAAGCTGTCGACGAGACGGCGAGTTTGGAATCAGTAGAGTTTGCCAGTAAGTAAACCATGCGTGCTGTACTAGCACCGAAACGACTCAAAGCGTACAGCGTGGCCGCCCTTGTGGCGGCCGCGCTGTCATTCACGCGAACACCGTATTCTCTCATCTTGCCGGGCAGCGCGGTCGACCTCGGCAAAGTCATTACCGTCAGCGGTCACCGGCAACCGAAAGAACGGTATTTCTTAACCGATGTAACTCTCCAACAGCACGCAAGCCCTGTGTTGTTGCTGCAAACGTTCCTGCCCGGGGCGCGGCTTGTGAAAGCGGCCGATGTGGTTCCAACGGGGATCAGCGACCGTCAATTCGAGAGTGCGATGGTGCAGGCCATGTCCGAGAGTCAAAGCACGGCGGCGGAAGTCGCCGAGCGGGCCGCGGGACTCCCTGTCCATTCTTCCAATACTCGAGTTGTAGTTCGTAAGTTCGCTGCGATATCGAAGGCGCGCGGCGCATTACAGATCGGTGACATCATCACCAACGTTCGAGGAAAATCAATTTGCACGACGGTGCAGGTTCAAAACCAGCTTGCAAGCGTCCCTGGGGGCGCAACCGTACCCGTTATGGTTTTGCGCCACGACTCGCTGCGCAGCGCGCGAGTAAGAACCGTTGCGACTAGTGCGGGAACTCGCTTTGGGATTTTGTTAGAGCCCCAATTCACCCAACCTCGACTTCCAGTGCGAATTCTATACGATGTTGGAAACATTTCAGGAAGTTCGGGCGGGCTCATGTTCGCTCTTTATATTTATCATTCGTTGCGACCGGCAAAAACGGCGAGGTTTTCAATGGTTGCGGGAACGGGAACCCTTGCTTGCGATGGAACCATCGGGCCAATTGAAGGCACGGCCCAGAAAGTGATAGCAGCGCGAAAAGCCGGTGCCAAAGTGTTTTTCGTTCCGAAGGAAAACTACAAAGAAATTGCCGCGACGACCGACATCCTCATCGTTCCAGTCGGCACATTCGCGCAAGCCCTAACAGCTCTGCGGTCCTAAGTTTTTGTGCCGCCCGCGCGTCTTATAATGCAGGTGGCCGTGAACTTCCGCCGCTTTGTGATTGGCCTCACAGCGTCTATTTTGCTGACGGCTGGGTGGAGCGCAGCGGGTTTCGCGGATGGGAACACCGGTACCGTGCGGGGTTACGTCCGCACAGCTAACGCCAACGAACCTGTGTGCGGGGTTCGAGTGTTTGCAACATCAAATACTGAGAACGTGTGGTCCACACTAACGGACGAGCATGGGTTCTTCGTTTTCCTATCTCTGTTCCCGGGAGTCGCTACGGTGAGTCCCAAGTCGCCGCGCGGCAGTTCCGAACGCAATGTACAAGTGTCCGCCAACTTAGTCTCGGAAGTAACGTTGTACGTGCCGCGGCTTAGACCGGTGGGGCTTGAACGTTGTGCGCGAACGCTTCCAGTCTTGCCCGATCGATTGCCTGTACGCGCCCCCGATCTAGCTCTACCGCGTGAGCGTTTTTCAAGCGGAGTAACGCGCGCGCAGCCATATCACGAACGGTGCCTGCTGCAGCGGCGATTTGTGCTTGAGAGAGATTCTCGACTCCAGGCAGCCCCTTAGCCATTCCTACCGCCGCCGGCGCATATCCGAGCAAGAACTTCGCCACGCGCTGCAGCACGTGCGCGAAGGCAAGGTCCGCGATCGTATCGATCGAGCGGCGCCGGGCCTGCGATGCGGCCGCCAAAAAACCGAGCGCGAGCTCGGCGTCGTTGCGGCATGCATGCACGATGGCCTCCGTTGGCACGGTTACAATGGCTGCGTCGGTTAAAGCTTCGGCACGCGTGGTTGCACCGCCACCGTCAAAAGTGCCGCTTTCGTTGAGGGGATCGTGCGTCAACCGCTCGCCGAGAGTATGGGTTTTTCCATCGGGAGAAAGCAGCGTATAAATTATCTTGCCGCTTTTTACAAAACCCAGGTACGGCCACTGTTCGCCTTCATCGAAAATCGTTTCGCCCGCCCTGTAAGTGCGCTCGCTCATGGTCGCGGAGATTTCTTTCATGGTCGAGGCTTTAGCGGATGCAAATGGCGCTACGTGCGCCAAAAAATTCTCGCCTTGCGCGTTTTCATCTATGCGCTCTACACGAATGGTCCAGCGTCCGGAGCCCAGATTTCGGGCGTCCCAGGAAAACTTCCCCGGCCGCAGTTGCGCGAGTTCGTTGCGAAAAGCACGCGGGTCGTTCTCTTCAGTTAATTCCAGGATCGCGCCAACGGTAAGCCGGTCAAAGGCCTCGAGAATTTGGGTGGTACGAGTAGCAGCCGACATTGACCGGGCGTCAAGAGTGATTGCTGGAGCACGCGTCATAGGCATCGTCGGCACTTTACTGGCCCGCAACAACGGGTGCCTGCTGGCCTTCGCTGAACTATCTCTGGCCAGTCCGGGTACTTCAAGCTTTGAGGTTGCTTTGAAAAACGGTACATTTGATAACGATATTGTCGTGGTCGCCGGAGCGCGGACGCCGTTCGGCAATTTTGGGGGTTCCCTGAGCGCAATCTCCGCAACCGATCTGGCGGTCATCGCAGCGGGGGCGGCACTCGAGCGCAGCGGAGTGCGAAGTGAACAAATCGACGACGTCGTGTTCGGCAACGTTATGCAAACCAGCGCCGATGCTATTTATTTGGCGCGACACGTTGGTCTTCGTGTCGGCGTGCCACTTGAAGCGCCTGCGCTGACACTCAACCGCCTCTGTGGCAGTGGCTTGCAAGCAATTCTCACAGCGGCGCAGTCGCTGATGCTCGGCACGAGCCGTTATGCTCTGGCAGGCGGAACCGAATCGATGAGCCAGGCCCCACATGTCATCCGAGGGGCCAGGTCTGGCTTCGCGCTGGGTCAAGGGAAGCTGGAAGATACGCTTTGGGAGGCGCTCACCGACTCGTACAATGGAATGCCGATGGCCATCACGGCCGAAAACCTCGCTGTGAAGTACGATATTTCTCGAGAAGCCTCCGACGAGTTTGCCCTAAGAAGCCAAGAAAATGCGCTGACCGCTCAAAATGACCGTTATTACCGGGAAGAAATTGTTCCGGTTCACATCGCCGGACCCAAGGGAACCAGTACGATGGTGGACCGCGATGAGGGCCCCCGTGGCGGCCTTTCCATGGAAAAGCTCGCAAAACTGCCGCCTCGTTTTAAAAAAGACGGTGTGGTCACCCCCGGCAACGCCAGCGGCATCAGCGACGGGGCGGCCGCCGTGGTGCTTACTACCGTCAAGCAGGCAAGAACCGACGGGATTTCATGGATGGGAAGGCTGGTCAGTACGAGTGTTGTTGGCGTTGATCCCGACTATATGGGGATCGGTCCCGCCTTCTGTATTCCGAAGGCTTTGAGGAACGCTAAGCTCGCAATCAGCGATCTCGCGCTCATGGAGATCAATGAAGCGTTTGCACCCCAAGTGCTCGCGTGTCTGAAGGAGATGGGTGCAAATGAAGTGCGATTGAATCCCCATGGAGGCGCCATTTCGCTTGGACATCCGCTTGGCGCGTCCGGGGCGCGTCTTGCCCTAACAACCTTGCATGACTTGCGCCGCAACGGCGGTGGATTCGGAGTCGCCTCGGCGTGCATCGGCGGCGGACAAGGCATTGCCGCTGTCTTTGCGACGGTGTGAGGCATTGGCCAAGACGACTGCGAGGGCGCTTGTGGGACGTCCTTGCGGTTATCGTTATCGTTTTGATTGCCTACAAACTGTTGGTTGTGCCTCTTTCTTTACCGCCCCGGGACGCGCGCCCGGCGCCCGACATTTCGCTGGTAAGTTTGCAAGCGCGGCAGTTTACATTGCGGGAATACCGCGGCCGGGTCGTCTTTCTCGATTTTTGGGCTTCCTGGTGCCAGCCGTGTAAGACGTCGTTGCCAATGGTTGAACGTTTTGCACGCACGCACCGGAACGTCCATATTGAGGCGATCGATGTGGGCGAACCGCGTCCGGTCGCGGCGCAATTCGCCAGCGCGTACGACTTGCAGCATGTTGCGCTCGACCCAGACCACCTTGCTGCCAACTGGTTTGGGGTTGATGGGTTTCCGACCATGATCGTTGTCGATACCAAAGGAATGATTCGCGCGAAATGGGTCGGTTTTAATCCAGCTATTCAACTGATGATGGCGCACGCGGAAGCGGCGCTAGCCGTTAACTAGGCGTGCGGTGAAGACCCTATTTCCCTTGCCAGCCCGGCTTGCGTTTTTCAAGAAAGGCGCTCGTTCCCTCGCGGAAATCTTCGGTATTTACCAGCGTCCCAAAGTGCAGGGCCTCGAGGGCGAGACCCTCCGAGGTGGAAAGCGAAAGGCCTTCGTCGATCGCGCGTTTACAAGCTTCAATGGCCAAGGGAGCTTTGGCCGCTATAAGTTTGGCAATCCGCTGAGCCTCGTTTTGCAATTCCCCGAGGGCGACAACCTTTTGCAC
>JALYZK010000234.1 GCA_030945705.1 Vulcanimicrobiota bacterium
GCCATACACGCCCCTGTATAGTGACACATACGCCGCCAAGAGCAACGCCGAACCGCGGATAGCATCGCGTGCGTCGAAGGGATCAACGTGATAAGCGCTGGCCGTCTCTAAGGTAAACTGGCCCAACCCAACCGCGCCGGCGTTTGAAAGAGCATCGGGATCGAAGGCCGATTCTTGGAGCAAAGTCGCGCACAAGAACTCCGGGTTTAGGCCATAGTGATCCGCCCGTTCAATTGCAAAATCGGATAGCTGCAACGCATCAAAGGGCCCAATCCTCATGTTTGTGCGCAGAATGGAGCGGGCTACCGCAAGGTTCCGGTGGGCAAATGGCCGTCCGTCGCGCAATAGGCGCAGCCCTCGAATATTCTCGGAAGAAACGGGTATATGCCAACTCAGGGCCGCGTTCATCAGTGTGTCGATCTGCGCGACTTTAACGGGCTTTCGGTCGTAAGTTTCAGAGGTTTGGTTGGCGCACCCGCACAACAGTGTCAAACACATGACGACTATGCTTCCAGCAGAAATGCGAAGGCAGCTATAAGATGTTCTGGTTAGCAGTTCTGATTGTCCTGATAGTCGGCGATTTCGCCTCCACATTTTTTTACCACGTACCGCAACATTTGTGGTTCACGCTCCATCTGCGCACGCACCACGATCGGCGCCGCACATACTGGGATCACGCCGTACTCTCGAAAGACCCTGCAATTCTACTCGACGGCTTGTTAGGCGCTCTGCCCTATTTGTTCGTGGCCGCCTGCGTGGTAAAAATTTCCTGGTCAGGGGCGGTTTTGGGTCTGGCACTCGGGCAGTTGCACGTGTGGTGGAGGCATACGACGGACTTAGGGTGGCGCACGCCGCTCTGGCTACGCACCATACTTCGCCCGCTTGGAATTGTATTACCTGAGGACCACGATGGCCATCACCGGAACCCTGACGTGGAGTTTGGCGATATTTTCCGCTTTTATGACCTTCCGGCTCGAGCGCTTATGGCGAAACTAGAGCATGTTAGCCGCAGGAAGCGTAACGCTCAACTCCGTCGACTCAAGCGTGGAGCAGCGCAAGTCTGATGCAGTGACCATGATAAAACGGGCCCTCTTTCTGATCTCCGATACCGGGGGCGGACATCGCAGCGCAGCAGAAGCAGTAACGGCTGCCTTGGATGAAAATCACGGGCCCATTCGTTTCGAACACCGCATCGACGACGTTGCAGCCCACTGCGCCTTTCCATTGACTCAGCTAGGAATAGCCTACAGCGCGGCGTTGCGATTCGCCCCACCCCTTTATGGCGCACTATATCACGCAACCAACGGGCGCCGACGCTATAAGGCGCTCGTTCGTTTTTGCGAGCCCTTATATCGCGAACGTTTAAGGAACCTGTTTTTATTGTATAAGCCGGACGTTATTGTCTCGGTACATCCCTTACTGAACCATGCCGCATTGCGGGCCCGAGCAGATGCAAAGATGCTGCGCGTACCCATCGTGACGGTAATTACGGATTTGGGAAACGTTCATGAATCGTGGCTAACTCCCGAAGCCGATGCGATTGTGGTTCCGGCACGGGAAGTGTATGAAAGGGCACTCGCCCGTGGCGTCGCGCCGCGCCGTTTGCGGTTACTAGGACATCCGATACATCCGAAGTTTGAGAACGTTACGGAATCCAAAGCAGAATTGCGCAAAAGGCTCCAACTGCCGGCTAAGAAAACGATCGCTCTGTTAATGGCAGGCGGGGAGGGTGGCGGAAAACTTCTACCAACGACGCTCGCCCTGGCAAAAAGTAAACTTCCGCTGCACTTGGTTGTCGTGACCGGCCGAAACGCTGCGCTGAAAGCAAAATTAGAGGAGCTTGCCCCTACATTCTTAACTCCGATGACGATTTTGGGCTATTCCGACGACGTTCCAGCGCTCATGCGCGCTGCGGACCTACTGGTCACCAAGGCCGGACCCGGAACTCTGGCTGAAGCCAACAAAGCGCAGGTTCCCGTTGTTGTTTACGACTACGTGCCCGGACAAGAACGCGGCAACATTGACTTTGTGCGAAGCAATGGTATAGGCGGGGTAGAACTTACGACCTCCGACGTCGTTAAATCGGTAAATCGAATAGTGCAAAATAAAGACCGACTCATTGCTATGCGGGCACGTCAAAAAAGCATTGCGCCCGATGGCAGTGCTCGCAAGATTGCCGAGTTAATTGCTCAAATTACGCTCGACGGCACGCTCCCCGATCCCCAAGCTACCGTGTTGAAAAAAACCGCCGCAGCGCTCTAAGTATACTTGGGCGAACTTTCATTCATCTGTTTAGCGACTTTTGTAAGAAGCCAAAGCGGCGTGATGCGTGCAGCCATAGCCAAAGCGCGGTTGCGCGTCCCGGGAATCACGATTCTCTGACCTCGCATCATGCCGTCATAACCTGCTCTTGCCACCGAGGCGGCATCTGCAGCTCCTGCACGAAATGACCTCGCATTTTCCATGTTCGCACGTTGTTGAAAACCCGTCACCGTGGGACCCGGACACAGACAGGTTACCGTGACTCCACAGCGGACGATTTCTTCTGCAACCGCTGCGGAAAATGAAAGCACATACGCTTTCGATGCATAATACACGGCCATAAGCGGTCCCGGCGCAAACGCTGCGGTCGACGCGACGTTCAGCACGCAACCGCTGCGCCGGCGTGCCATACCGGATGTGAAAAGGTGCGTCAAATGCGTAAGCGTCACAATATTGAGCCGCAACTGTTCCAGCTCTGCATGGATGTCGTTTTGAAGGAACTTTCCATACGTGGCAAACCCAGCATTGTTAATGAGCACGTCGACATCCCCCACCTCATCGAACACTTGGGCTGGCGCGTCCGGCAAAGATAAATCTCGTGCCAAAGGCTGGACCGCCACACCGTGCCGCGAGCGAAGTTCCCGAGCAACGCGTTCCAGCGTGCTAGCCGAGCGGGCAACCAGCACGAGATCATGATCTCGCGCCGCGAGCAGCGTGGCCAACTCGAGTCCGATTCCGCCCGATGCTCCCGTCACCAGCGCTTTTTTACGCCGCATTCACCGTTGTCAATCCTCCCCGGAATGCCATGGTCGCGGCGCCGATTGCTCCCGCATCGTTACCGAGCTTTGCAATTTCCATTCGGGTGGCTCCGCGAGGGACCATCGTGGTGAGCTCATCAACGCGCGAACGAACACCCTCAAGCATAAAATCGCCGGCGCTGCTGACGCCGCCGCCGAGTGCGATAAGTTGCGGATT
>JALYZK010000236.1 GCA_030945705.1 Vulcanimicrobiota bacterium
GCGCAAGGCTTCCCGCGCATCGATCATTTCGCCGGTTAAACATAAGTACATTGCCATTCCCCGGCCGAACAAACGCGCCGTCCGCTGGGATCCGCCATAACCGGGAATCAACCCGAGGCTCACTTCGGGTTGTCCGAACTTGGCATTGTCGCTGGCGATCCGAATGTCGCCCGCCATCGCGAGTTCGCAGCCGCCGCCAAGCGCGAAACCGTTAATGGCCATGATGACCGGCTTGCGTAAACGTTCGATTTGCAGCGTGATCTGCTGCCCGACTCGCGCTTTATGTGCTCCTTCGACAGCGTTTTGGAGAGCGTTGAGTTCGCCAATATCGGCTCCTGCGGCAAATGCTCGCTCACCCGAACCCGTAAGGATGATCGCTCGAATGCTATCGTCGTCTTCAAGTTCGTCCAGCGCCTCCGCGAGTTCGGCAAGCAATTGCGCATTGAGCGCGTTCAACACGTTAGGCCTGTTGAGCGTCAGTGTGGCGACGCCCTCATCGTTACGTTCCAACGTAACAAAATCGAACTGAGCGGCTGCTGCGCCGTTATGCATAATCGTAAAATCCTTTTCCGCTCTTGCGTCCAAATTGTCCAGCGAGAACCATACGTTTGAGAAGTGGCGGCGGCGCCATCATCGGGTCTTTGAACTCATCGAACATGATTTGCGCAATGTAGTAGGTCGTATCCAAACCAACGAAGTCAAGTAGCTCCAAGGGACCCATGGGATACCCGCAGCCCAACTTCATGCCCTCGTCGATGTCTTCGCGGGAAGCGAGCCCTTCATCAAAGGCTTTGATCGCATAGAGCAAATACGGGACGAGCAGCCTGTTCACAATAAACCCTGGAGTATCTTTTGCAAGGACGGGTTTCTTGCCCAAACGAGCAGCGAAGTCAACGAGTGCCTCTACGGTGTCTTTCGTTGTGGCGATGGTCCTGACCACTTCGACCAATTTCATTATTGGGACGGGATTAAAAAAATGCAGTCCGGCGACTTTATGCGGTCGTTTAGTTGCCGCGCCCATTTCGATGATGCACAGACTGGAAGTATTCGAGCAAATGATGGCGGCAGGCGCTAGCAGGTCATCCAATTCCTTGAAGAGTTTGAGCTTCTCACCCATATTCTCGACGATTGCTTCAATCACCAGATCGCAGTCTTTGAACCCGTTAATATCGATGGTTGGCTTAATGCGCCCCAGCGTAGCATCGCGTTGCTCCGATGAGAGTTTTTGTTTTTCGACGAATTTCTCGAGCGATTTCTTGATCCCGCTCATTCCGCGCTCGAGCGGCGCCGCCGAAACTTCCATCAATACCACGTTGAAACCGGCAGTCGCGCAGGCCTGGGCTATGCCGCTGCCCATGAGTCCCGCCCCACATACGCCGACCGTTCGAATATCACCCACAAAGCAACTGCCTTTCCTTAGCCGCACTGCGCGGCTGTCGCATTCATGTATTCGTTCACGCCTACCTCTCAAGTAGCGACATGCCCGACCCTTAAAGTTGTGATATACTTTTGGAGCTATGCTGGTCTGGAGGATACATCGTGCGCACCGCTTACCATGAGGCGCTTGAATCGACACGGCTGGACGTCGTCCGGCTAGGCGCGCTTGCGGGCGATGCGATACGGATTGCAGTTGAGGCTCTCGAGCAGCGCGATCCAACAGCCGGCGCTCGTGTGGTGGCTGGCGATGACGTGATCGACGAATTGCGACGCCATATTGAATCTGCTTGTATCGAGCTTATTTGGCGCCAGCAACCCGTAGCGGGAGAACTTCGTGCTATAGCTGCGATGCTTGAGATTGTAACGGACCTCGAGCGGATAGGCGACTACGCCGTTGACATCGCCAAAAACGCAATCAAGCTCAGCGACGTACCCCTGCGCCCTGCGAGGGTGGAGATCGATCGAATCGCGGGGACGGCGCATGCAATGCTGCTAGATGCAATGCGAGCGTATACGGATCAGGATCCGCAACTAGCCGAAACGGTTATCGAGAATGACGATGAGGTTGACAAGCTCTATAAACGCGGCGTAAAGGCACTACAGGAAGAGATGCAGGCCGATCCAGCGTTGGTGCGCGCCGGCACGCGAATGCTTTTCGTACTGGCTGCCTTAGAACGCGTCGGTGATCGAGCACAGAACGTCGCGTGGCATACAAAGCAGATGATCGGCGCGGCTTAGCGGCACGCATGACTTTGGGCACATCGCCGCCGCTGGCGCGGGAACTCTTTGCCCTCGATCCTCAATGCGCGTATTTGAACCACGCGGCGGTTGGGGTCTTGCCCTTGCAGACGCGTGATGCCTTAAGGAAGTTCGTGGACGAGCACGCCCGCGCAGGCGTTCTTGGAGTTTTTCCATATGAAGTGAGATTGCCGGCTTTTCGCGAGGCCATTGCTGGTTTTGTGGGAGCGCACGCGGACGAGATTGCCGTTCTACGAAATACGGGTGACGGTGCCAACGTAATCGCGCATGGTCTGACGTGGCAAGTTGGCGATGAAATCGTTACAAATGACAATGAGTTTGGGGCAAACGCGTATCCGTGGCTCAGGCTCCAAAGGCGCGGAATCAACGTTCGCTTCATTGAGACTGGCCGGGAGCGCATGACGCCCGACGTGTTGCGCAAAGCGATGTCAAGCCGCACGCGTCTGGTAACACTTTCATGGGTCACGTTCAGCGATGGCTATCGGCATGATCTTGCCGAGCTAGCCCAGGTTGCTCATGCTGGAAATGCCTTAATTGCGGTTGATGTAGTCCAAGGGTTGGGCGCATTTCCCCTCGACCTCGCGCACGAGGATTTGGATTTTGCCTACGGTGGCGGTGCAAAGTGGCTTATGGCGCTGCAAGGCGTCAGTTTTCTCTACGTTCGTAAATCGGTTCAGGAACAGTTGTCTCTGAGCATGCCGGGATGGCGTTCGATGAGTGACATATGGGACTTTTGCAATTATTCGCAACCACCCTTATCCAATGCAAGCCGCTTTGAAGGTGGGACACCCAATTTTATTGGAGCGCTATCGCTGGCGGAATCAATAAACGTGTTAACTAACGCTGGGCCTAGCCAGATCGCAGCGCACGTTCTCGCTCTGACGGATTATCTGGTCACCGGCTTGCGATCCCAGGGCGCTGAAATTTCAGGGGCGAGAGGTGCAAAATGTTCGTCGGCCATCGTGACGTTTTCAATCCCCGGAACCGATTGTGTTTCGCTCGGAAAACACTTACAGCAGGCAGGCTTTATCAGCACATACCGGCCGAGTGGAATTCGCATTGCGCCACATGGTTACAACACGTTTGAGGAAATCGGCTGCGTACTGCACGAGTTGCAAAATGCAACGCGGATTCTGCGTTCGGCTTAGTTGCCGCCGTCTTTGAGCGTGCAGGGCGCCATAACGGCCTCGCTCATTCCGTGAATCAGGCGTTTGTCGGCAGGGGCAACCGTCGCTAAAATTCCCCCGAGCTCCGTCTGGTTTCCCGTGACAAAAAAATAGGGGCAGAGCCTGACGCGTCCGTCAAAACTGCGGATGTCACCGGCATTTTCATCGAAGTAACTCTGGCGAACGCGCTTGCCTTTATGAAAACGCTGTAAGATGCGCGGCGTTTTGTCATACTCTCGAAGCGCTTGCTGCAGAGTATCGGCCCAAGCTTCCTTGCTAAGATCGTTGGCAACCCGCACGCCCCGCGATCCCCACGCGAGTTCGGAAAAGCCGGATGGCTTTACCACGAAGTCACGGTCGCTTTTGCCAAGTGCGACCAGACGCATCCAATCGCTCACGGCTTCGCCGTTTACTTGCAATCCGTATATCACCGCCTGCGGCGGAATGGGTCGTGGATCGATCACCCACGTTAACGGGAAGAGGGCCCGCAACCGCTTAAAGACCTCAGCGCCGAACTCCGCTCGCCACAAGGACGCAAGCTCTGGGTGGTGGAGCAGCGCAAAGGCTAGCTTTTCTTCAAGCTGCGCTTTTGCGGGAGGCGTCATTCTGACGCGGTTATGTCGCGCCGCGTACAACAATAAATCTTGCTTTGGAACATTCAGCAAATCGAAGAGCTCGAAATTCCGGTACAGCACGTCGATTTTTTCTTCACGGCCATCGTCCATGCGAATAAAAAGTGCATCTTCGGTGAAGATTAAGTCTTGCGGTGCACAAATGTGGGCGCCCACTGAGCCTTGCCGGTTCAGCGCTTGCGTCAGCCAGCCCATTTCGGGGCGGTAGTCCTTGGATTCTTCGGACACAACGATTGCTACGATGGGCTTTTCTGCTCCGCTCGTTGCGGTCACCATTGCGCCGAAACCCTGGGGGATTCCAGAAGCTCCGCCGATGCTTTCCATCCCCAAGTTGCAATACGTCTCGGCCATCGCGCCGACAAAGCCCATGCCGCCCGGAACGCTGTCCAATTCCGCTGCAATGAATCCTTTGTCGGTGAGGATAAGATCCGGCCGGATTACGCCGGGAATGTCTTGCTTGAACCGATTCTGACGCGACAGCCTAATGATGTGCTCGGGTTTGCCAAGGTCCAAGTATTCTGCGATAAAAGCGGGTGCGTTGCCGCGTGCACTTCTGTTATAAAGCCCGTTGAGCGCACGATAAAAGGCCAACAGGTCGTTTCCAATTTGCTCGATTCGGCTTAGAGTGTCCGGCGACAAAGGAAACGGCTCCGGAGCTATCCGCCACGCGACCGTCTTGTCTTCCTCCACCACTTTGAAGAGACCGGGTGGAATGTGTTCGTAAAGGTAGCGGGCTTGTTCCGAAGCCGTCAGATCTGGAGAAAAAGCGGCACAGGGCATGAAAACTCCTACCGACAACAACCGCCGGGAATTTTTGCACTGACGTAGGCAATGTACCGTCGTCGCATTATGGCACTACAATACCCGAATTTTCGCTTGGGTTGCACTTATTGCCCAGAAGTGCCGGCTACTTAAGGGTAATCGCTCCCGGCGTCAGCATCGCCCCTTCGACGTGGACCGCCGCCTGGCGCAGTACCAACGTGAGATGTAGGTGTCCGTTGATGCCGAGTTTTTCTAGCGCGACCTCCTCAATGACGCGAGAGGGCTCCTCGCCGGCAAGAAATTCCAAGCTTGAAGTCTGCGAAAACGTGCGTTTGGGAGATGAAAATGATTCGGTGACGGGCAGCTGAATGGGGCGCCCCGGCTCGCCAACGCCGGCCGGCGGCACACACAACGTGATCCGAACCGGCGTGCTTTTAATGGTTAGCGTTTCGTGGGTGCACTTGAGCCTCTCGGAGCTGGACGGCCGTGCAAGCGCTAACGCTCCGACAGAAGCCGTAAAAGCGACCATAGCCAATGTGCGCATAAACATTCAAACCTCGAATCGAAGACGCTCCAAGCGGGCGAAAAGTCGCATCGGCACATCGAAGGACCCTTAGAACCCACACCCTAACGGCGACGTTACACCATCATGGTAATCGACCTTCTGGCTCTGGATCTCGACGGTACACTGCTCAATTCACGCGAACAGATTTCGCCGCGCAATCGGGCGGCGATTCAAGCTGCCCTGGAGCAAGGCATTCGAACGGTGCTGGTTACGGGGCGCGGTGTTGATACGCCGATTCGCATATCGCACGAACTCAATCTTAACCTACCCGTCATCTGTTGCCACGGCGCACTCACAAAAGACTTCGGCGCCAACAAGACCTTGGGACACATACCGATTCCATTACAATACGCAAAGCCGATAATCGAATACGCGGAAACGAATGAGTTGTCGATTGCCATCTACTCCGAAGAATACTTTTACCGCCTCGAAGGCTCGCATCTCTTTTTGGGCGACATGACCGGACCAGCGTGGCGGGAGGTCAAGCGATTTTCAGACGTGCTGCACACCGCACCAACGTTCATTCGCTTCCTCGGTGAGCGATCGGTTCAGGCAATGCAGCGACAGTTCAGCGACTTCCCGCTAAATTTTCGGTATGAGGCCTGGCAACGTTTTGTTGAATGTGCGGTGACCAGTCGACAAGCCGGCAAACAGCAGGCGCTGGCGCGCTTATGTGCCGACTTCCAAATTACCCGCGAACGCGTGCTTGCGATCGGGGACTCGCCCAACGACGTCCCGATGTTGAAGTGGGCCGGTGTCGGAATCGCAATGGGCAATTCAACTCCCGAAGTAAAGAAGGCCGTGCATTATGTGACCGCTTCGAATGACCGCGATGGCGTCGCGCTAGCGGTCGAGAAACTATGCCTACAAAAACGAAAGAAGCCTGCGTGATTCCCCCAGCCCCAACGCCCCAATACGAAGCGCGGCTCGTGGACATTTTGCGAAAACGTGATTGGAGGGCGTTGCGTGAGTTCTCCCGTCTGGAAAATCAGGTTCCTGACGACGTTTATGGTCAGGGACAACACTTTTGGGAAGTAATGCTTCACAAATTGATCTGCAGCCGGATCGAAACACTGGGATTGCATGAAGAATCGCGCAGATGGTTGGAAAAGGCCGGCTACAGCAGTGATTTGGGCGGCTATTGATGAAAAAAGTGGAACGGGCGCGTTTCTAACGTGCTAGTCCGAGTGTTGGCTTTCGCCCGCGTCCGCGAACTGCTGGGGTTCGCCGAGCAGATGATTCAATTGCCGCAATCCACCACCACAGGCGAGTTGTGGCATCGCCTGTCGGCCGATAATCACCACCTTGCGTTACTGGCCACCTCCACGCGCATTGCCCGAAACGGGGAACTAGTAGGACCCGAGGTTTATCTGAGCGACGGAGATGAAGTTGCGCTGTTACCCCCGGTCGGCGGCGGTTAGTGCTGGAATTAACCAAAGAACCGATTGCCTTGGAACCGCTCATTATCGCCGTGCGGAACACTCGATATGGCGCAGTGGTCGCTTTTGTTGGCACGGTTCGCGACCGTTCGGATGACGAGCGCCCGGTGAGCGGGCTATCGTATGAAGCCTACGAGGCAATGGTGACTCCTCAACTGCGCGCTATAGCTGCCGATGCGCGCGAGCGTTTCGGTGATTGTGCGGTTGCAATTCTACACCGCATTGGCGAAGTTTGTGCCGGAGACCCGAGCGTTGCAGTCGCGGTTGCAGCGCCGCATCGGCGGGAGGCATTTGGGGCCTGTGAATTTGCCATCAACGAGCTTAAAGCGCGGGCGTCAATTTGGAAAAAGGAACATTACGTGGACGCGCCGTCAGTCTGGCGCGAGAATCCGCACGCCGGTGAGATGGCTGATTGAAAGTCAATTTGCTGCGGGTGGACACCACGAGTCAAAGCACCGCCGTCCTTGCCTACGAGCCGCGACGCCCGCGGGGCGTTTCCCTAGTTGTAGGGCACGGATACTCCAGTTCTAAGCACAATTTAGATTTCTTGTGCGGCTTTCTTTGCGGCCACGGATTTGCGGTATACAGCCTTGACTTTCCCGGACACAAACTCGGTGCCAGCGTGGGACGCTTAAACACGCCCCAAGATCTTGTCGATGTTATGGACGCCGTAGTGGGATTGGCCCAATCCCGCTCCGACGGCAGTGTGCTAACGATGGGACACAGTATGGGAGCCATGACGGCGCTTCGCACCGCAGCTCGCAATCCGTCAATAGCGGGAGCTATCTCCATCGCGACCGGCGCCGGACGGCCTTCCGCCCTAGCCGCGCTGGCCGATAAAGGCGTCACTGATTTACGCTCTTCGTACGTCGACGGGTTGACGCTGCCGCAATTAGTTGAAGATGCTGACGCCGTCATTGCCCGTGAATTGCCGCAACTCGTAGGC
>JALYZK010000033.1 GCA_030945705.1 Vulcanimicrobiota bacterium
CGCCGAGACCCCGGCGCCGGTTATACGATCGCGATCAATGACGATGCGTTTGGGCACCGGAATCGCGCCATATAACGTCAAATCTTCCATGCAAACCCAGTGTGTAGTTGCTGCATATCCGTGCAAAAGCCCGGCGGCTCCCAGCAAGAGCGAGCCCGTGCAAACCGAACTAACGAGGGCTGCCACTTCTGCTTGCTTTTGTAAATAGGTAAGGAAAGCAATGTCCTCGAGCATTGCACGGTGGCCGGGACCGCCCGGGACGAACAGAACGTCAGCTTTTAAAGTGTTGGAATAACAAGCGTCAGGAGCAAGAGTGAGACCAAGCGAACATCGTATCGGCGCTGGGGTGCCACTGACTAGCTGTATGCGTGCCGCAGGAAGCCTGGAGAGCACCTCATAGGGACCGACGAGATTCAAAGGATCCACTCCGGAATACATGACCATCACTATGGCGAGTTTGGGTTTCCCGTTGTTCGACATGACAGGTCCTCTTGTGACAGTGTATTGCGCGCGTGCTCCATTGGTAACACAGGACCCACCGGAACGCAAATCACGACGGAATCTGCGTGCAATTTCCGGCAAAAGTCCCGCCGCTCAATGAGCTTTTTACGTGTTGCGCGTAAGGCCGCCATATGCGATGATCATAGGACGGGTGCCTCGCTAAGCACCCATTGAGAAGCAGAAGGGATTCCAGCATGGCACGACTTCGCGATGATCACGGCGTCCATCGCCGAGCGGCCGGCATCACCGCCGCGCGACAGCTTTTACGGTCTCTTCACAACACCCGAAGCATGCAGCGCAATGCACTCGTTTCCCGCTTCTTTTCGGAGAACAAAGATAGTCGAAGCGAGTCCGAAATTGCAGAACGGGTGCGTGCCCTTGTTCTCGAAGTCATCGATGGCTTTCGCGATGTCGCGCCGGAGGACGCCCACTCGCTTCACGCTTTTAGGCAATATAGTATTCTCACTCGCTATGATCTCGCTCGTGAATCGCGCCACGTCATTTCGATTGACCTTGGCATACAAACAAGTAAGTTCTATTATGAACGTCGCGCCGCTCTGGCGAAGTTTGCGGAAGAGCTAGAGCGCCGGACTTCGTTGCTGGCAATCTCGCAACAAACATCAGCAGAGACGTTCATGATGCACCAAGAGTGTGCACTGGCGCTGAAAGAAGTCGGTCGTTGTGATCTGGCTATAACACTGCTGCAAAGTCTCGTCAATCAGGCCCCCGATGATGCGCGTCGAGCGTCCGCGCTGTGTGGCCTGATCGAAACTTTATGCGACACGGGAAAGACAAAAGAGGCGATGGATGCGCTCGTCAGAGCGCGGAACATCGCCTGTAACGCGAAACTTAAGGGCGACAATTTCACTTTGCTGAACGCGAGTGTAGACTTTGCAGCAATTCGTGTGGCCTGGGCCGGGGGTCGAGCGAGCGAAGCACTTGAGATTGGCGATCGGACAAGCCCCGCGCTGCGATCAATCGCGCAGTTCGCCGAAGAGCCGCGACTGCTCCTAACCTCGCTTCTTACAATGGTCGGCGACATCCGGACAAATGCGGGGATGCTTTCCGCGGCCGTGGCAAATTTCAATGAAGCTTTGGCAACGTTGGACACGTGCAGCGATGCTAGGCCCGCTTTACGCGCGATGCTCTTGAGTAATATTGCCTTTGCGCAGGCAATCATGCCCGGGGGCATGGCGCTCGCGCGAAAGACGAACAAAGCCGCGCTTGAACTCGCTACGACCAAGGGATTATTGCGGAATGTTGCTCTTGGGCATGTCAACGAATTGCAGTTCGAGTACTGGCGCGGAAAAATGGATTTAGCGCTGACGCACGGCAAGCTCGCGCGCGCACTCACCAACGCTATGTGTGAGCCGGTGGAGCAAAGCCGGGTTGCCCTGCTGTACGCTCGAGTAGAAGCCTTGCTCGGTCACGAGCAGGTCGGGCTGCAGCGCGTGCGAACCGCGAGACAAATTCTCCCGAATGACAGCTATCTGTGTATCCTTTCACACGTTATTGAAAGCCAAATTCTCCGACGCCTTGCGATGCCCGAGGAAGCACTAGCGGCGGCGGACCGAGGTGCGCAGAGTGCGGAGCGGGTCGGCAGCGAGCGAGGTAGGGGGCTCGCGGCGCTCGCGATGGCTGAGGCCTACGAAGCAAAGGCGATGCCAAAGATGGCGCTCGATGCTTTGAGTGTTGCCATGCCGGCGCTCGAGAAATCCGGCGGCCTGTTCCCGTTGGCTCAAGCTCTCGGCTGCTCGGCGCGGATTACCGGAAATTATCGCCACCGTGCCGACGCGACTGATCTACTGGCGTCGTTCAGCGAATAGGACGGCGCATCGGTGAGACGTCCCAATTTGGCGAAGCATAAACAACCGATTGTAAATGTCGAAGAGCCGCAACCGCCTGTGGCACCGAGGCGAGTGTTACATGCAAGCCGTAAGCGTTTGAAAAATTCAGCCCAGTCTTTTGGTTCATTGGCTTGATTCGTTGAAATAGCCGTTCGCTTCGATCAACGCCCAGTTCAGCGAGCGTCGTGTTAGTGGCGCCATCGTTGGTGTAGTGTGGAGTCGCCATGATGCGGTCCGCGACGGTCTTTGCTTCTCGAAAAGCGCGCAGCTCAGCCGGGGTGATGGCAAGGTTATCCCGGGTCCGTGACACGCCATCCCGAAAAACAACGAGCACGTAATTTTCTGCATAGGGCCCGTGAACAGCCCCCGTGCTTAACGCTACGGCGATCAAAAGGGCAATTCGAGTAACTGTTCCTGGCTTCATGGCTACCTCGCGAACAATTCAGGGACGGGGTGAGGGAAAAAGTATTTTCAGCGGACGGCGTGATAGAATCGGTTTGGGCTTCCCAGGAGTAATCGGAGCAACTTGCGGTTTGGGTTTTATCGGCAGGGACGGCGCAACGTGGAGTTTAGGCTTCAGAGGCAGAGACGGCGCAACGCGCTGATTGGCTGAAATCGACGGCACAATAATTCGCTTGGACCAAGTGCCAGGCCAATGTCTTCGAGACGTTGTCAAAATGCGGATCTTCGAATGTAGCGGAATAACGGTCTGCAATCCGTTGGATCCGGTGAAAACCGCGTTCACACTGCAACTCGGAAAGAAGAACCTTCGGGGCGCGGGCAGCGACGTGATGTAGTAATTAAACGCCGCGTTATAGTTGAAATTGAACACCTGTGGGATTCCGCAGAACTGGACAAATGCGTTGCCTCCGGGCGGCGCAATCAACACGAATTGCATTAAATCCCCCGGAAAGTATGTGGTGGGACCGGTGGGGTAAAAGCGAAATCCTGGGATGATGTCGCCACCATTGACATAATAGCCTGGGACGCCATAGCGCATGCTGTACCCGGAACGCGTCATTGCTTGGAACCACCATTGTGACCGAAAGCTGAGGCCGTTTTCATCCACACCTTCGAGCAGCACGTCGTGGCGGCCATAATCTAATTCGCTGGATGGCGTATAGGAGACCGTCGAACCATCGAAGCTCGCGCGGTTCATCACATCCAAACCGTCGAGATAAAAGTGTAAGCTTCTGCGCTCAATCGCCCCTCCGTTCGGAGACTCAACTGTAGCTGCAACGGTTGGGCGTCCGTTCTCTATTCGTTCCGCCGGCTCAGGGTAGCGGTGAGTAACGATCGGCAAGGCCGCGCGGGAAACAGCATTCTTTGCCGCCGGTGAACCGCTGTAAATGGCCACCGAGTCAGTTGTTGAATCATAATCAACAACGGCGCCGAGCGCTTGCGCAACGTATCGCAACGGCACATAGGTCCGGTAATGCATAATCCGCGCGCCGTGAGTGCCGACCACCAATGCAATTCGATGGTTTCCGTTGCGTGCATGGACGGTGCGGTGTTCGGCATCATATTCAACAGTCGCCCCTAGCTCAGTAAACAACGCCCGCATGGGCACGAGAACTTTGTCCGCAAACACGACGCCCTGGATTTCCACCGGGCGGTCGTTGATGGAAACGGGGGCGTGTTTAGGACCGCTTGCTACCGTGGGCGAGCTGGCTAGCAAAAATGCCAAAAGCAGCACAAGATGCTTCATGAACTTTAAAACGCACCGGCTTAATCCTTCGTTCTCATGATTTCTTTGTTTCTGGCCCTTCGGCAACGAGTCCACTTCAGGGACTGAATAACTGATAGGGAAGGCGGTCCGCACAGTCAGAAACATCGTCCATGAAGGCTTCGAGTGACGGTGCGGCTGCCCGGAGGCTATTGCGCGACTTGGGAAACCCTCTAGCCTTATCCCGCAATCCTCTTGTGAAGCACTTTTTCATACTTGGTGATATCGAAAACGCCGCCGATCCGGTTATGCAGGTTCGGTCGGCGCTTTTCGCCTCGATTGAGGCACTCA
>JALYZK010000038.1 GCA_030945705.1 Vulcanimicrobiota bacterium
CGGTTGCGCGAGGGTATCGCTATGGCGAGCGTACGCACCGGCGTCCTCCGGACCGTTAAATGGTTGGAAGGCAAAGTTCCGTGTGTTCCTTTGGGGCTCAGTTGCTTTAGCAATAAACGCAGGGTAGTTGCAAAAGTTTCGATAACTGCTCCGACCGAATGAAGCGGGTTTTGCTGTTTAGCTTTTACTTCCCACCTCAAGCTGAAGCAGGCGCATTGCGAAGCGGCTATCTTGCGGACCATATCGGTTCTTATGGTTGGCAACCTACGGTGCTTACGGCGCCCTATGCTTCGGCTCCCGCTAAAACGTATAGAGTTGTGTTGGCTCGAAGCTTCTTTACGCCTGTTTTACGCGCAAGGCGTGAGCCCGGTCGGAGCAGCGCTGATTCCCAGCGCTCAAAGAGCAAATTGTGGTCGCTCGGCGTGCGGCATGCATTGGCGAAAGTTTATTATCGGTTAAGTCGCTATTGGTATCCCGATCCCGCAGTTGGTTGGATTGGAGATGCCCTTTATAAAGCTTTTACACTCCATCGCGAATTACGATTTTCGCTGGTTTTCAGTACTGCGTGGCCGGCGAGTGCGCATGTGGCCGCTGCAGCGTTTTGTGCGGCGACGGGCGTTCCATGGGTAGCAGACTACCGTGATTTGTGGACTGGTTATCCGTATCGTTCGATTGGGTCCATCCGTAGGCTGGTCGACCGTACGGTTGAGCGGCGGCTGTTGCGCGGTGCAGCTGCGATAACGACTGTTTCAATGGGGCTGGGCACGTCGCTGGCAGCGCTTCATCAACGCGATGATGTCGAAGTAATTCCGAATGCCGCATCGGATGAAGACTGGGAGGCCGTGCCGGACTATCATCCTGAGCAATTTAACGTCTTGTACGCGGGGCTACTTTATGGTGGACAGCGGACGCCGGATCTGCTGTTCGCTGCTGCCGCAGAGCTTCGTGCCCAGGGGGATCCGGCCGGTCTTGCCGTCACTTTTGATTTTTACGGCGCAGAGAGGGATCTTGTCTTGTCAGCGGCACGGCGATACGGTATTGATGATTCCGTTCGCGTGCATGACCGTAAAGACCATCCAACGATCTTGCACAAAGAAAGGGCTGCAGCAGTGCTGCTAATACTCTTAAAGATGGATCCCTTACTTCGTAACGAGTATGGAAGCAAACTGTATGAGTACGCCGGCGCTCGGCGTCCGATCCTCGCAGTGGGTCCTCAAGGCAGCGTCGTTGCAGACTATTTACGGCAAAGCGGCCTCGGAATATTGGTCTGGTCGAAAGACCTGTGCAAGATCGCTTTGAAAGCAATGTACGATAATTACTGCCAAGCCCGCTTCGCACCTGAAATCAACCCAGGGTGGAAGACCTTTTCGTCATCGGATTTGGCATCACGCTTCGCCGCAGTTTTCGATCGCTCCACCGAGCGACCATCGCGACGTCGCGACAAGGTGTGACGCACTAACGGCAGCCGGTGCCAATCACTGGTGCCAATAACACGAAGGCGTCGGTAGCAGGCGCGATGAGGGGATTGCTTACCGCTCGGCCTTCGATATCGCGGTACTTCGTTTGTGAAGGCGAAAGCGCCATCGAGACCTTGCTCATGCTCGGGTTGACGACTACCAAACCGTTTTGAAACTTGCGCTCGTAGAGCACGGGACCGCCGGTAACGGCGCCACATGGTTTGCCAATATTACTGTCATATTCCGGATAATAGTTGAGCAGATCGTACCCGCGCTTGCCCCGGCCGCTATAAGTGGCGAACAGAAAGGCGTTCCCGTTGTTGGCCATCAGGTAGGTCGCGACTGCCCATTCGCGCTGAACCGGTGTCAGGGGAGTAGCCTGGACGAATTTATCGATGGCCAGCGCAGTCACGCCGTGCGCCTGAGCATACATCATGTAGTCAAGGGCGGTTTTAAAAAGCTCGGGAAGGTACTTGTAGTTACCGTAGTCTGAAAAGCCCACCTCAGATAACGACCCATCGACATTCGCAAGGAGTTGCTGCTCGTAAGCGCCTGCAATATCGCTCGCCGGATGATTGATCACTAGTTTCAGGTGGTGAGGGGCGATCACCGGATCGGTGCTCAGTATATTTTTGGCGGCCTTGAACCAGTTCACCACATCGAGCGCCCAATGCGTGTCGGTCTTGCTTGTATAATGCTTGACGAACCTTGTGTTTTCCCAAACACCACAAGCATACGAGCCGGAACCCGCATTCCCACCCATAAAGTTGCGAAAAACGACCTGATCGATAGCTAACGCATTATAGCCACCGGCGATTGCGGGAGGTACCTTGAGTGTGCGGACTTGAAAATTGACGACCGCAGGATTATGAATGTCAAGGGGGACGGCCGTACCACTTCCCATGTAGGCAATGACATGTGTGGGCGTCCCGTTGGCGGTGCAATTGTAGAGAATCCAGTCCGGATGATAGGTTTTGTAGTATGCGAGGTCATGTGAGCTGTCCGAGTTCTCCAAAGCGGAGTAGAGCGTAGTAACAATCGATGGATGGTTCACGGACCACTGCGACGGCGGGTATTTAGCACCCCATACCAGGTCATACCGGGGACCTGCCGCAGTCCGCTGCGCCGCGGTCATGAGAGAGTCAAAGACTTGAAATAGCCCAATGCGGCCGAGCGAACTTGTGACGCTTTGCAATCCCATTGTCGAGGGTGCCTGTGCCACATCTTTGGTAAGCGCGGAATTAGCCGGAACGAGAGCCGGTACGTTGACTGACGAATCATTTGGATATCTACTTGTTCCGCTACAGGCTGCAATAGTCGAAAAGCCCATCAATATCGAGAGCTTAAAAACATCGACAGTAAGTTTCATAAACGATAGTCGCTTTCTTTAAGGTTCGTTTGTAGTACTTGGCGGCAGCGAAGCAAGTAAGAAAAAGCGTGGCAGCATCGAACGTGCCGCAGAGAGGATGCTGTTCGCGCAGTGATTGCGCCGAACCGAGTTTGCGCCATTATAGTCAGTAACAGAAGCAAAAGCAAAGCTCAAGTTACGGCTTGCTTACACGTTTTGTTGCATTGCAGTGACTGCAAGCGTAAGCAGGGGGTACATAACAACAAAAAAAAACCGAGGCTGGCAACAGCCCCGGTTGAGTGATTTCCCGTGTTTAGTTCGGGTTACCGAGATATGGGAAGTAATTATGAAACTGGTGTAATCCCGGTCCCACGTTGTCTGTTTCTAAGCAAGGCGATTCATGGCCGTCTTCGGGAGCCAAGTGTAGTGCCGGAATTGTATTCCCGAAGATCGCTTTCAGAGAAGTATCGATAACATCGTCCTGCAACTTACGGCCACCGAACTTGCCGCCTGTTGCGCCGTTTGTTTCCACACCTAGATACGCAGCCGGTCCCGGTTGAGCGAGATCGACCTTCATGACGTATGGCGTGAGGACTTTAGCCAGTACGGTGGCAATTGCCGGCGAGCGATGCGCCACTTGTGTTGTGAACGCGTAGATCATACGCGCGAACTCTGCATCTCCATCGCGGGGAATCGAGATGTTCAATTGTCCGTGCGAGTCGTAGCTTGTGAATACTTCTTTTTCGGCCGGACGAGCAAAACGTTCAACCTGATAGTATCCGGATCCTTTGTTCGGCAATTGAATAGCCGTCGTACTCCAAATGTTTACTTTATTGGGAACGCCGGAGCGCGCGATCATGGAACGTGGTACTTCGATAACGAGTGAAAGGACGTTCAAGTCCAATGCGCCCAAGAAGTCCTGCGCTGCCGACGTATCGCAGCTCGTAGGCGAATGGAAGCCTCTGAAGCTGTGCGCGGTGGGTGGCGGTGGGCCACTGCTGAAGGGCGGATGGTACTGCGCATTTCGGTCCGGGATGATCTTGAAGAATTGTGCCAGATCGAAGAAGAACGAATCTTGCCGCGGGCCTGCAAAAACCGCGACTTGGTTATTCGCAAAGCGCGTTATTGTGTTGTAGTTTACGGTGCCGACCGGCGTTGTGAAAAACTCCTCCCGTCCCGCGATTTGAGGCTTACCAAGAAAGACGGCAATCTTTTGATTAGCGCCGACTCCTGAGGCCTTGAATTGAACAACGGTATCTTCGACGTAATCGCCCGTGTTGTCGATTTTATATTGATACACGACGCCGGGATCGAAGAAGGTCCGGGTTCCCTGTCCCGCGGGGATGATAGGATGAACATTCATCGCTAGGACCACATTCTTGCTGTTGGTCGCTGACGGGAAGACGTACATGTCGGAAATGTCAGCCCCGGGGCGCTGCGTGGTGAGCGGCGAATCTTGATGATCGGATCCGCGAGCTACATGGTTCGCGTAAAGAAAAAGCGCGCCGGCAAGGGCGAAGACGGTAAAGCCGACTCCGGTCAAACGCGCGAGAATTCGAATCATAGGGTACCTCAAAAGCTTGCAGTGAGCATAGATACAGCAGCAACGGCTCCAATTCGTATGCAGATTGGGGTATTGGGCCATAAGGCCCATCGCTGCGGCACCAAGATGGAGCTCCGAACAATCGGTAACCAAATGCATCGTCGCAAACAATGCCGGAGCGATGGAGTTCCGATTCCGTTTCACAAGCCTCGAGTGTCGGTGTAAATGTGAATTTCCAACATCCAGAGACGTTGGTCCAGCTTGACGTCTGCGGTTCGTGCATTCTACTCGGCTGGCGGTTGCTGCGTACAAAAAAAAGAGCCGGCGAATTGCCGGCTCCTTTCTCTTTGAGCGGTTGCGGGGTCTAACGTCCGGAAAGATCTCGCGCGCTGGATGCCTGAAATGCTCCTCTTGAATTGACGTATCCCGTGGCTGTTATGCGGTCGCCAACTCGGGCGCCGCGCAACTCCGAAGTGAACACAGCGATTTGGTGTCCATTGGTCAAAGCAACGACTACGCGATTCGTAAGACCTCCGTTGCTTACAACGGTTCCGACGATTGTTCGTCTTCCCGGAGTTTGCATTCCGCGATCGGCCCGATCCGGTGCATTCAGGCTGCGGAGATGGAAGTAGGCCTGGGGCGAAGCGGCGAGCGTTATCTCGTATGCGTCGAAGTTGTTCGCCCCAGCGAAGCATCCGGCAACACCGGTGAAAACGCCGGGACCAATCTCCAGGCCATGGTAGTGCACCCGAGCCCGTGCGGCGTGCACCACAAGGGTGCCCGAAAAATTGTCTTTGTTGAGCTGACGATTGCCGACTTCGTCATCAGCGGTCAATGTGAATGTGCGTCCGTAGACCGACTTCACCTTGCCAAAGACGCTCGTGCTAGCGGAAGTACAACGGGGGTATTGTGTCGTGGTCGCCGCCGACGCGGTGCCCACTGTTCCTGTGGCGGCTACGAGGGCCGCCGCAATGAGTAAGCCAATTTTCATCAATTCCTCCAGTAACTGTGAATGAATACGTGACGTCTCAATAACGCAAAGAGGTGGTGTGCGGTTCCGGTAGCTGTTTCAGCGGCTCGGCTTAGCCTGCTCGAGCTAGGGCTTTATTGCCTGGCAGCGCTTCGGTTCGTTGAGTCGCTCCACGCATCTGCGATGCGTTCTAAACAACGTCCGTAATCGTACTGTTCGGCTATAAACGCGCAAGCGTCGCTTTGCAAGGTTAGGGTTCCATTACGATGACGTTCAAGCATGGCCTTTACGGCCATTTCTATGTTCGCGTAGTCGGAAACGAACGTTACGAAAGGAAACTTTTGCGGCCACATCACATAGCGTCCAAACGACAAGGCTTCTAACACCATTAAGGAGAGGCCGTCATGTTCTGGAATGCGTAAAAGTGCCGAGGTTTCCCCATAAACGCTGCCCATTGAATCCTGATAACCCATGTTTTCGACCGGGGCGCTAAAGGCGGTCGTTAATGCGCCACCGCCGACAATCAAAAAGCGAATTTGTTCGTGACGCAAGTTGCAAATCAAGCGTTCGTACTCCGAGCGGCCGTAAAAGTACGCCCGAGTGCGCGGCAGATAAAGCAGCAAGGTGAAAATATTGGGCATCGGAGTAACAGACTGTCTTATCAACCGCGGCGGCAAAGGTGCGATCCGAGCATCAAAACCAAACCGTTCCACTTCCTTTGCCGTCCAATCGACCTCTGCTAAGTGGAGGACTCGCTGCCCCTTGAGTTGGCGGATGATGCGGGGATTTGCGTGCGCAGTTTGAATGTCGCTGCCGACCCAGTGTACCACCCGAGGCTTATGTAAAAAGCGGGCGGCTATTCCGAGAAAACGATCGGTATCCGGGGCTCCCACCGTGTACCAGACGTCGCTCGATGCCAGTTCAAGCAAGGACATCAGCAATTTAAATTTGGAACCGAATTGGAGCCGACGATGCTGCCATTCCGTTAT